>JAGQUE010000330.1:0-11222 GCA_020438665.1 Nocardioidaceae bacterium
GCCATGCTCGCCAGGACGAGCACGCCGGTCACGGAGACCGCCGACACGATCGCGGAGTTGATCACATAGCTGCCGAGGTTGCCGTCCCGCCAGGCCTGCACCCACCGGCCCAGGTCGAAGGACCTCGGCAGGGCGAACGGGTCGGCGAAGATGTCGTGGTTGGTCTTGAAGCTCGACGCGATCATCCAGACCAGCGGGAAGAAGAAGACCGCGGCGATCAGCACGAGCGAGACCCGGACAGCCACCCGGCCCCAGGTCAGCGGTGCCGACGTACGACGGCGGCTCACGCGACGGCCTCGTGACGAGAACGGAGTCTGCCGAAGACGAGGCCCATCGCCACCACCAGCACGGTCAGGACGACCGCCATCGCCGAGCCATAGCCGACGTTGCCGTTGGTGAAGACCTCACGCACCAGATAGGTCGTCGGGATCTCGGTCGCGTGGTAGGGACCGCCGTTGGTGAGGACATAGAACAGGTCGAAGCCTTGGAACCCGCCGGTCACGCACAGCAGCACCGACACCTCGACCGAGCTGCGGACCATCGGCAGCTTGACCGACCAGAACAGCCGCCCCTCCCCTGCTCCGTCGAGCCGGGCGGCCTCGATGATGTCCTGCGGCAGCGAGGCCAGCGAGGCCGCGAAGATCGTCATGTAGAACCCTGCGAACGCCCAGCCCGACACCACACAGATCGCCCACAGCGCAGTGTCGGGATCGCCGAGCCAGGCGCGTGCCCAGTCGCCGAGGCCGAGCGCGTCGAGCCCGGCGTTGGCCAGCCCGAAGTCGGGGTTGTAGATGAAGCCCCACAGCAGCGCCACCACGACCATCGGCAGCATCACCGGGGTGAACACCGCGGTCCGGAACCACAGCCGGGTGCCGCGTCCCGAGGTCGCGAGCGCGGCCAGCAGCAGCCCCACCGCGACCTCCACGACGAGCGTGGCGCCGATATAGAGCAGGACGTGCTTGAAGGAGTCGCGGAACAGCGTGTCCCCCATGAGCTCCTTGAAGTTGTCCAGCCCGATGAAGGTCTGGACGCCGTACCCGTTCCAGTCCAGGAGGCTGTAATAGACCGTCATCGCCATGGGGGCGAGGACGGCGAAGCCGAAGACCGCGAACGGTCCGAGGAGGAACAGGTACGGCGTCCAGGGCCGCGAAGGCTTCACCCGACCCCTACCCCACCTCGTCGGCGAGCTGGCTGGCTGCCTCCTCCGGCGTCACCTGGCCGCCGAGCACCGCGGCGATGGCCTCATAGAGCGCCGTCGCCGTCTCGATGTCATAGCCGGTGTCGGGCGGGCTCAGCACCGTCGTGGCGTTGCCGAGCAGAGCGTTGACGCGCGCGGTGCGCTCGTCGATCGCCGGGTTGTCGGCGGCCGACAGGGCCAGCGGCACCGCGTCGGCCTTGATGAAGGCGTCCACGTTCTCCTTGGAGTTGAGCAGGGCGAGGAAGTCGACCGCCTCGTCGATGTGGGCGCTCTTGGCGTTGACGATGTAGCCGGTGATGACACCCATGACACTGTTCTGGTCGCCGGCTCCCCCGCTGACGGCCGGGATGTTGACGAAGTCGAAGTCGAGGTCGGGGGCCTCGTCGATGGCCCAGCTGACGATCCACGAGCCGATCGGGTGGATGGCGGCCTTGCCCTGGAAGAACAGCTGGGCGCCCTCGTTGTCGTTGATGCCGTTGGCGCCCTCGTTGACGCAGCCCGCGTCTGCCATGGTCTTGATCTCGTCGAAGGCCGCCACCCAGGCCGGGTCGTCGAAGGACGACTCACCTGATAGTGCGCTGTTGTAGACGTCCTCCCCCACCACACGAGCCGCGACGGCGGCGAAGAAGTTGCCGGCCGGCCAGAGGTCCTTGTTGCCGAGCGAGATCGCCGGCAGTCCGGCGTCGGTGAACCTGGAGCAGTCGGCGATCAGGTCGTCCATCGTCGTGGGCGGCTCGGCCCCGATCTGGCTGAAGAGCGCCTTGTTGTACCAGAGCACCGTGGTGACGTCGGCGATGTGAGGCACCATCCGGACCTTGCCGTCGATGGTGGCCGAGGTGAACACGGCCGGGTCCCAGATGCCCTGGAGCGGCCCGTCGACATAGGACGACAGGTCGGCCGCGAAGCCGTCCTCGGTGCGGGTCTTGAGCCGGTCCCCCACCCACTCGAAGAAGATGTCGGGAGCCTGGCGACCATTGAGGAGGTTGGGCAGGCCAACCGTCTGGTACTGGTCGTCGTCCATGAAGTTGATCTCGACCTGCCAGCCGGGATGCGCCTTCTCGTACTGGTCCGCGACCGAGTTCCACACCCGCATCTGGGCCTTGCCGGGTGAGCCCATCGCGATCCTGATCACCTTCTCGGCCGGATCCGAGGACGAGCCTCCCCCGCCGCCGCACGCGGCGAGCAGTCCGGCCGCGAGGGCGCCTACGGCGACGAGACCAGCGAACCGGCGCCGGCGGCGTCGTCCTGGTGCGGTGTCGGTGATGGTCTTCATGGTGGTTGTTCCTCCCTACGGCGTCGCGCCGTCATCGGTCCGAGGGTGGTTTGCAGGCGGATCCACGAGGTCGGTGAGCGTCATCTCGAGCACGTCACCGAAGACCCGGAAGCGCTGCTGGCGCAGCGCGTCGAGGTGGCTGCCGAGGGCCGCGGCGACGGCGGCGTCCGAGGGAGCGTCCGGGGCCGCGAAGACGCCACCCAGCGCGACGATCGCGTCGGCCCCGAGCCCCGCGACGCGCAGCCAGGGCGTCTGCTCGGCGGCAAGGCCCGGGTTGGCGAAGCCGGCCGAGCCGATCCTCACGACGGCGTCCCGCAGCCGCTGCCCGGCACGGGCGAGCGCGGTGGCCGCGTCGATGCGCTCCTCATCGGTGCCCGCGGTCGCCGCGAATGTGAGGTCCTCGATCAGCCGCACGATCTCGGGTGAGTCCGACGGTTCCAGGCACGACAGCCGCACGTTGGTGGCATAGGTGGCGAAGGCCTCGACATCGGCGCCCGCCTCGGCATCGTGGCGAGAGCCACCGACCACGTCGGCGATCGCCCGGTGCCAGCTCTCCTCGGGGTCATAGCCGTCGGGGTCCGCCAAGAAGTCGGCCACGGTCGCAAGCGGGATCTTGGAGGACTCGAAGTGCTCCATAGGGTTGGCGACGATGCCGCGGGAGGCGGTGGCCAGCCGAGGGTCGCGTCCCTGGTAGGGCCCGAGGTGGGCCTCATAGGTCATCGCCACGTCGTTCACCGGGTAGTTGTCCCAATAGAGCGGTGGCCGGCCGGTGGCGGCGGTGAAGACCTCGGCGTCGTGGAGGTCGAGGGTCGCCGAGCAGATCGCGCGCCCGGTCCAGCACAGGTCGATGTCCGCAGGCAGGCGGGCGGCCAGGTCGACGAGGTAGGGCTCGTCGCCATAACCCCAGTAGATGGTCGGACACACGAACATCGAGGCGCCGGCGTGCCGCGCTCGGACCCGGTCGGCCACGGCGAGCGTGAGCAGGGCGTGGGCCTCGGCGAGGCTGCCGAACGCCGCCCGGTCGGCAGGGTGTTGGAGGCGATCGGGGATGTCGTCCAGGAGCAGCCCGACGCCCGCGGCTCCGATGTCGAGCGTCGAGGCCAGCTTGTCCGCGAGGGCGGCGACGTCGTCGGCGTCGGAGTAGCGGATGGTCAGTCCCGGCGACACGCACACCAGCAGCTCGACACCCGCCGCCTCGCAGTGGCGGCGCAGCTCGACCAGACGGGCGCGCTCGATGTCGTTGAAGGGCACCCGCCAGTCGCGGCGCAGCGCCGGGTCGTCCTTGGGGCCATAGACGAACGTCGTCATGCCGCGGGCCGCGATGAACTCGACCATCTCCAGGCGCTGGCTCGGTGACCAGGGCCGGCCATAGAAGCCCTCGATGACGCCTCGGACGGCGAAGCCGGTCATGGCCGCACCCCCAGGGCCGCGTTGTGCTCGTCGCCGCCGGCCAGGTTGGCGCTGGCATAGGTGGCCGGCGCGTGTCCGCGGGCCACCAGCCGTTCGACGGCTTCGGCCGCGATCGCGTTGACGATCGCCGCGCCGACAACCGTGGAGGTCGGGCCCACCGGGTGAGGGGCGCCCGCGACCTCGATGGCGGCGTCACCTGGCACTCCCCCGTTGTCGATCACCACGTCGGCGATCTCGTGGAGTCGGGGGCCCGTGGTGGCACGGGCCACGGTGGAGGTGGCGTGCTGGACGCTGGTGATGGCGATGACCCGGAGACCGCGGGACTTCGCCTCCTGGGCGAGCTCGCAGCTGACCGCGTTGCCGCCCGAGTTGGAGGCGACCAGGAGGACGTCGCCGGTGCACACCCCGTGGTCGTCGAGCAGGATCCTCGCCAGCCCGGGGAGGCGCTCCAGGTCGGTCGACCGTGCGGCCCCGGTGTGGAGCATCAGCGCGTCGAACAGGATCGGGCGTACGGCGACCAGGCCGCCCGCACGATAGAAGAGCTCTTCGGCGAGCATGTGGGAGTGCCCGGTGCCGAAGGCGTGGACGGTGCCGTCAGCAGCCAGGCACTCCACGACCAGGTCGGCGGCCGCGTCGATGGATGGCCAGGTGGCCAGCTGGTCGGCCAGCCGGTCGAGGAGGCCAACGGCGGTCGCGAGATAGCGCCGGCCGGCGCTCGGCTGAGTCACCGCACACCCGCCCGGGTCCAGGTGCGGACGGCGGCCGCGGCTCGCTCGGTCTCGTCCCACTGTGCGAGCATCGCCGCGCCGTCGAGCGGCAGTCCGGCACCGGGTCGGACCGCCACGGGATGAGGTCCACCGGCCAGCAGCTGGCCCACCCGCTCGGCCAGCCAGGACCCGGCCTGGAGGGCCTTGCCCCCGAGCGCGACCGGCACCGGGTCGTCACCGGGGCTCGCGGCCGCGATGCGGCGCACGGCGCGCTCGGCGGTGGTCGTCAGGTGGCGCGCGGCCTGCTCCAGAACCTCACGCGCCCGCGGCTCCTGGTCGGCGAGAGACGCCACGACGGGTGCCAGTCCCGCGATGTCGGTGACGGCCGATGTCGAGGCGTGCACCCGGGACGGCAGCGTCACCAGGGGGCCGCAGCGCTCCAGCACGATGCGGGTGAGCTCGGTCGGTGGCAGCCCATCGAGGTCGTCGTCGAGCACCGCGCGCAGCGCCGTACGACCGATCCAGTAAGCCGACCCGAGGTCGCCGATCAGGGGTCCGTAGCCGTCGACGACGACCAGCCCATGTCCCGGCGCCGCGGACGTGCCGGCACAGGCGACACCGGTGCCGACGACCAGCGAGACGCCCCAGCCGCCGCCCAGAGCGGCCAGATGGCCGGTGATGGCGTCGTTGGCCACGATCACCTCGTTGGCACCGACGGCCGCCGCGAGGGCGGCAGCCAGGCGCGCCACCTCGGCATCGGAGCCGGGTGACGCCGCCACGCCGACCGCCACGGTGTCGGTGGGAGGCCCACCGAGCGTGGTCCAGCCGGAGGAGACCATCGCCGCCAGCTGAGCCGGGACGTCGCCTGCGGCCCACGCCACCGGCGGCAGCTCGACGACTCGGTCGACGCCGCTGTGCCTCACCCGCGTGCCGGAGCCTCCGCTGTCGACGGCCAGGAGGCCCACCACCGATCCAGCCGGCGTGGCGCTCATCGGCGACCCCCTTCGACCGTGGCCGCATCCAGCCCACGGTCGCCCACGAAGGCGGCGCCCGTGACATCGGCGGTCAGCTGGTATTGGTCGCCGCGATAGATGCAGTTGGCCACCATCACGACGTGGCCGCGCTCGTCAAGGTCGATCATCCGGATCCGCAGGCAGGCCTGGTCGGGGCTGATGCGCAGCAGCGAACGGGTGCGAGCGTCGGCCAGCACCGGATCGATGGTCACCTTGGCCTCCCCGACGGCCAAGCCATAGCGACGGGCCAACAGGTCATAGAGCGACCCGTGCAGGTCGGACTCGCGCATGTCGGGGGCGAGCGAGGCGGCCATCCACGTGGTCTCGACCGCGATGGGTTCCCCCGATCCCAGCCGCAGTCGCGTGAACTGGTGGACCGGGTCGCCCTCAGGCATCCGCAGCTGGGCCGCGATGGCGGCCGTGGCCGCAATGGTGCGGAAGGACAGCACCTGGGTCCCGGGCACCAGGCCACGCGCCTCCATGTCGGAGTGGAACGACGTCAGCCCGAGCGCCCGCACCCGCGGTCGCGGCACCAGATAGGTGCCCGACCCGTGACGGCGCTCGAGGACGCCGTCCGCGACCAGGGCATCGACCGCGCGGCGCACGGTCATGCGGGCCACGCCCCAGCGCTCCGCAAGGTCACGCTCACTGGGCAGTCGGTCCCCGACGCGCAGCTCACCCAGCAGGGCATGGAGCTGACCGCGCAGGTGGAGCTGGACGGCCGTCGACGAGCCGGGCATGCCGGAAGTCAAGACGCCCGGGGACCACTTCGGCAACCACTTGCTAGACCAATCCGGCAGTCTCAGCCGCTCGGCGTCGCCAAGATCACGCTCAGGCTCGCTGGCCTCGGCCAAGTCGGGTAGACCACTTCATGACCACCACCGGTCTCCCGTCCTAGTCTCGGCGGGTGGGTCAGCCGATCATTCGCGCCGCCTGCCTGGCGGATCTGCCCGGCGTCTATCGGGTCTGCTTCTCCGAAGGCTTTCCGGGTGAGGACCTCGACGACGGACGCAGCCCCGACCTGCTCGGCCACGTCTATGCCGGCCCCTACGTGGTGGCCGACCCGGATCTGTGTGCCGTCGTGGTGGACCCCGGCGGCGTGGCGGGCTACGTCCTCGGGACCCCCGACGCCGTCGCGTTCGCGGCCTGGGAGGAGCGCGCGTGGTGGCCGCCGCTGCGGCAGCAGTACCCGATCGGCTCCGTCACCCACCACTCCGATGCCGAGGTCGTGGCGCTGATACACGCACCGGGCGTCGTCCCGCCCGAGGTCTATGCCGGCCACCCTGCCCAGCTCCACATCGACCTGCTGGAGCGGACGCGCGGCACCGGCGTGGGCCGCGTCCTCATCGAGGGGCTGCTCGGTCGACTGCGGGCCCGCGGCGTGCCTGGGGTTCACCTCCCGGTCGCGCCCGGCAACACCCACGCGATCGGCTTCTATCGCCACCTCGGCTTCGTCGATGCCCTCGCAGCGCCCGACACCCTCTGGATGACCCGCCCCACCTCCCCGTGACCCGATCTCCTCGCCGAGATCCGAGGGGTCAGGACAGGCCGAAGACCGGCAGGCACGGCTCGAGGCCCTCGATCTCGATCCGTTCGGGGGCGACCCAGGTCGACCGCTCGAGGCGCAGGTGGGTGAGCTGGGCGGGCCCGGCCTCGGTGACGATGAGGCTGACGCCGTTGTCGCGGTAGCCGAGCCTGCGCGACACCGCCAACGAGGCGGCGTTGTCGACCCGTGCGGACGAGATGGCGGCCACGGCCCCGAGCCGCTGGAAGGCCAGCCCGATCGCACCGGCGCGCATGAGGACGGCCGTCCCGCGGCCGCGGGCGTCCTGCGCGATCCACGATGCCGTGTCGACAGTGCGCAGCATCGGGAACGATGTCCCCTCCAGGGTCACCACCCCGACGGCCCGGCCGTCTCGCTCGACCCGCAGGTCCAACGCCCAGTCGTCCACCGACCACGTCGCGCGGTGTCGCCAGACGCTCTGGACGAGCCGACGAGCGCGGTCGCCACCAGGGGTGCCGTCCAATGCCGGATGGGCAGGGTCCATCTCGACGTCACCGGGGAAGAGGTCGAGCAGCTCGGGCAGGTCGTCGTCGCGCACCGCGCGAAGCCGCACGTCACCGCAGTGCACCGTCAGCCCGAACAACGGCCACGCCGAGACCAGGTCCGTCATGCCCCTGACCGTACCGGGACGGCACGGTCAGCGGGAGTACGGCGAGCGCCGAACGCCCAGGTCAGCGGTTGAGGAAGTCGCCGACCAACTGGTTGAACGTCGTGGCGTGCTCGATCTGGGTCCAGTGGCCACACCGGCCGAACAGGTGGGCCTCGGACCGCTCGATGAGCTCGAGCAGCTGCAAGGCGTTGGCCAGCGGGATGACCTGGTCGTCGCGACCATGGAGGATCAAGGTGTCGTGGGGCAGCGCCCGGATCGCTTCCTCGTCCACGGTCATCGCGTCGACCCAGCGCTGTCGAGGCGCCGGGAACATCGCCGAGAACGACTCTTGGAAGCCGGGCCGGATCGACGCCTCGTAGCGCATCCGCGCCAGCTCGTCGTTCACCAGGCCGCGGTCATAGGCGAAGATGTCGAGCAGCCCGCGCATCACCTCGATCGAGGGCTCGTAGCCCCAGACCCGGTCGAGGCCCTCGGTGATCTCGAAGGGCACGCCGACGGCGCCCATCAGCACGAGCTTGTGGACCCGGTCGGGGACGGTTGTCGCCACCGAGAGCGCGAGCGCGCCACCGAAGCTGTTGCCCACCAGGCTGAACCGATCGAGCCCCAGCGCATCGGCGAAGCCGATCGCGTGCTCACGCCACGTCGTCAGCGAGTAGTCGATCCCCTCCGGCCGCTCGGTGAAGCCGAAGCCCACCATGTCGAGGGCATAGACGGTGTTGCGCTCGGCCAGTGCACCGATGTTGAGCCGCCAGTTCGCCCAGGCCGAGACGCCCGGCCCGGACCCGTGCACCAGGATGACCGGCGGCCCCTCCCCCGCGACGTGGTAGTTGGTCGTGATGCCGTTGGCGACGATGCTGCTGCCGACCTCAGGGTTGTCAGTCATGGCCCCGATCATCGCGGCCACGCCAGCTGTGCCGCGGCGTCGTTCCGCAGGGTCGTACGACGCGGCGCGCGGCGCTCGCCTACGATGCTCGCCATGCCGATGCTCGCCTCGACGCTCCGACTCGCCCCGGCGCTGCTGGCCCTGCCGCTGGTGCTCGCAGGCTGCGGTGCCGACGACACCCCGGTCGCCAGGGACACGGCCTCCAGCCAGCCCACCGTGACCTGCCACTACCCCCCGGCGGGCCAGGCCGCCAAGCCGGTCGACTCTCCGTCCACGGATGCGCCGACGGGCGGCACCGTGGCCGCGACGATCGCCACCGACCAGGGCGACATCCCGGTCACCCTCGACACCGACGCGACGCCGTGCACGGTCAACTCGTTCCTGTCGCTGGCCGACCAGGGCTACTTCGACGACACGCCCTGCCACCGGCTCACCACCGCCGGGATCTTCGTGCTTCAGTGCGGCGACCCGACGGGCACGGGGACGGGCGGGCCCGGCTACTCGTTCGCCGACGAGCTGTCGCACGAGGAGACCTATCCGGCCGGGACCCTGGCGATGGCCAACGCCGGCCCCAACACCAACGGGTCGCAGTTCTTCATCGTCTTCGCCGACACCGACCTGCCGCCGTCCTATGCCGTGTTCGGGACGGTGTCGGCCGACGGGCTCGCGGTCGTCCAGAACATCGCCGCCGCCGGCGTGGCGGGCGGCGGTGGCGACGGGCCACCCGCCATGCCGGTCACGATCACCGGCGTGACCAGGGGCTGATCAGTCCTCGTCGGTCCCACCGACGTCGGACGGGTCGGCGACGACCCAGTCGCCGACGAGCCCCTCGCCGTAGTCCACCGGCGTGCCGAGCATGACGGTGCGACCGACGCTGCAGAGCCGGTCACGGGACTGACCGATCGCCCGAGGGACCATGGCACGGGCACGATCGCCGTCCGGCCCTTCGGGGAAGGTGACCTCGAAGGTGACCTTGAGGTCGGCGAGCCGGTTGCCGTCCTCGTCTCGGACCTTGAGCCCCTCGGAGAGCACGCGGAACACCTCTGGATCAACGCGCTTGCCGGTGATCATGTCCACGTCCACCGCGCTGCACCCCGCGATCGCGGCCAGGAGCAGCTCGACGGGCGTGAAGTCGGGGTCGGCCCCCGAGCCGAGCGTGACGACGCCGCCGCGCCGGTTGGTGGCCTTGTAGCGGTGCTGCCCGATCCGCTCGATCCGAACCTCGCGGGCATCGGGGTGCTGGCTCATGGGTGGCTCCCTCGGTGGGCGGCGCGGTGGACGGATCGCGGTACGGCGACCTCGCCGGGGACGTCACCGGCAGCGACCGGGTCCCCGGGTGAGACGACGAGCGGCAGCACGCCGGCCCACACCTCGCGCGACTCCCCGTCGTCGGGATCGTCCGCAGGTCCGTCGCTGACCTTGACGGTGACCCGGTCGAGCGGCACGCGCAGCACCAGCGTCGCCGCCACCTCCTTGCGGCTGTTGCCGCGGACCTCATCGGCACGCCCGGGCATGAGGTGGTCCGAGAGTCGGGCGAGCGCCTCCTGCTTGGCCTCGCCGTGAAGCACCTCGGCGTCGCCGAAGATGACCGCGCTGCGGTAGTGCATCGAGCTCTCGAACAGCGAGCGCGCGAACACCAGCCCGTCGAGGTGGGTGACGGTCACACAGACCGGCTGGCCCGCGGCCAGCCGGAAGGCGCCCGCACCGGTGGAGCCGTGGAGGATCAGATGGTCGCCGTCCCGGGCGCAGGCGAAGGGCAGCACCACCGGTCTGCCTGCTCGCACGACCCCGACGTGCGCGACCAGCGCCTCGTCCAGGATCTCGTCCAGCACCGCCCGGTCGATGACCTGCTTCTCCGGGAGCCGGCGTAGGCGCAGCTCGTCGTCCATGGGCGGAACGCTAGCCGCAACGTCCAGCAGGGTCTCCCCCGGTCCGACCACGGCGTGGACAGCCGGGTCGGTGACGAGCGGTCAGCGGCCCTGGCGGAGCCAGCGACGGCTGCGACGACCGCGCTCGAGGTCGAGCTCCACAGCGCGCAGCTGGGCACGGTCCTGATCGGACCAGGCCCGCCCTGCGACGATGCCGTATGCCACCTGCAACTGCGCGTTCATGGGGTTCTCTCGCTCCTTGTCAGCGGTTTCCTGCGGGATTCGTCGTCACGAGTCAACGACCACAACGACTATTACATAGTACGCCGACAATTAATGCCGATCCGCATCGGAGGCGACGTGACCTCGGGCACGTCCGGACCAGCCTCCGGGCTCGGAAATGGTGTGCACCCCCGGCCCGTCGAGGGATTCCCGACGACGGCCCGGGGGCACACGTTCAGCTGAGGGTCAGGGCGTGACCACGACCCTCACGATCTTTCGTCCCGAGACGACGTGGCTCTGCGGGGCCGAGGCGCCGGACGACGAGACCGAGCCCTTCGGACCGTCGACGGAGAGCTCCGCGGAGATCTCGTCGTTGCGGACCCAGCCCTCGGCCACGGCCTGGATCTCGGCCAGGGTGTCGGCCCCATAGAGGTCGTTGCCCGAGTTGCGGCCACCCGCGACGAACAGCTGGCC
>JAGQUE010000330.1:11283-12273 GCA_020438665.1 Nocardioidaceae bacterium
GACCCCGTCAGGGCCACGCGGAGCTTGATGGTTCCGCCGGCCTTCGCCTGGATCCGCCCACCCCTGGTGACGGCGATCCACTGTCCCTTGAGCTTGTAGGACAGCCCCTTGACCTTCCAGGTGGTCTCGTCGTCGGTGAACGTCGCGGTCGAGTGCACCGAGTCGATCGAGAGGCCGTCGACATGGCTGAGCTGCCAGACGAAGTCCGGGGTGTCCCAGACGCCTTCGAAGGCGATGTCATCGGAGGACTGGTACTGGTCGCCGACCTCGATGGTGAACGGCGCGCCGCCCGCCGCGGACCCCGTGATCACCCAGGTGGCCTGCTCCGAGCCGCCCATCATGGCGTCGAGGACACGGTCCTGGTTGTAGTAGATCTGGTTGAGCGTGGTGTCGGCGCCGTACTCGGGCACATAGACATCGGAGCTGCCGGTGCGGCTGGTGCTGCCATAGGTCGCCTCCGAGGTGACGGTGAACGCGTCGGGGGTGGCCCCGAGCACTCCGGTGATGCCGGTCTTGTGATCCTCGGTGATGGTGCCCACGGGAGCGCCCAGGTTGGCGACCTTGAAGGCGGCACTGACCGGGTCCTCCTGGATATAGACCGCGTCGGCGGGCTGCATCGCGGCACTGACCTTGCCGAGATAGGTGGCCGGGTGACCGAACCCGATGACCTCGTCACCGCACACCGAGGTGACGGTGCCGATCGCCGCAGCGGCGATGTCGCCGCCGGAGACGGCATAGCCGAGGTTGCCGCCGTTGACGATGTCGGCGGCGGTGGCGGCGGCCGAGGTGCCCACGCTCGCCGAGCGCAGGTCCATGCCGGTGAACTGGTGCTTGGGTCGGCCGTTGAGCCGGTCGAGCTGGCGCTGCGAGAGCGAGGCGATCCCCCCGGCCAGCGGCAGCTGGGTGAAGCCCTGCGAGGCCTGCGCCTTGGTCACGTCGGTCGTCTTGGCGATCCGGGCGGCCAGTCGGGCCGGGATCTTCATCGTGGGC
>JAGQUE010000330.1:12321-18040 GCA_020438665.1 Nocardioidaceae bacterium
GGGGACGGACCCCAGGCGAGGCCATAGGCGACGGCGCCGATGAGTCGACCGTCGTCGGCATAGACCGGCGAGCCGGACATGCCGGCCCAGATGCCGCCCACCCGGTCGATCTCGGTCGAGGTGAGACGGACCATCACCATGTCGAGGCCGGGGGCGATGCCGTTCTTGACGACACCGAGCACCTCACCGGTGAAGCCGTCGGGCGTGGTCCCCGCTGAGACCGTCAGACCGGTGACCGCCTGGTGCGGGACCAGGTCGGCAACCGGGAAGGGTGTGTCGCAGGTCGCCGCTGAGGCGGCGCCGACCGTCGGCGTGCCCCCCAGCACGACGCCGGTCACAGCGACGGCCAGGCTTGCGGTCACCGCCGCAAGGGGCCGGAAGCCCCTCTTCGTACGAGCAGTCATGAGTGTGTGTGTCTCCGATCATCACCTAACGGTGGCGCGTCCCCCGTTGCACAGATGGACGTCCGGAGCGTCCGAATGGTTGCCACCTCGACTCACCCTTCTCCCGTCGTGCTCCGTGCGGGAAGGGTGTGCGTACTCAGCTCGGTCGCCGTCTGACGGGTGGTCCGCCTGCCAACCGCGCGGCACGGTGCCCGATCATGGGTCCATGCACAGCACGCGGCTCGCGGTCGCCGCCACCGGCGAGCAGGCTCTGCAGGCTGGTCTTGCGGTCGCCGCAGACGGCGGCAACGCCGTCGATGCCGCGCTGGCCGCGTCGTTCGTGGGCCTGGCGACGGAGCCGGGCATGGTCAGCCTCGGGGGTGGCGCCTATGTCTCCGTCTGGCCCACCGGTGGCGAGCCCGTCGTCGTCGACGCCAACGTCGAGATGCCCGGGCGCGGGCTCGACAGCGCGTTGTTCGGCTCCGGGTTGCGGGAGGTCAGCACCCCCTACGGCGGCGGCGTGACGCTCTACGCCGGTCATGGCTCGGTCGCGACCCCGGGGATCGTGCCCGGCTTCGCAGCGGCGCACGAACGCTTCGCCCGCCTGGACTGGGCCCGCTTGGTGCGCCCGGCGGCCGAGGCTGCGCGGGCCTATCCGATGAGCTCGGCCGCGGCGCGCTATCTGTCGTTCGTCGCCGACGTGCTCTTCGGCGACGATCCCGAGGCCCACCGTCTCGTCACGCGCGCCGACGGCTCGCTGCTCGACGGTGGTGAGGCGACCGCGAACCCGCTGTTGGCCGAGGTGCTCGACCAGCTCGCCGTCGAGGGCGCGTCCCTCTTCACGACGGGCGCCGTCGGGCGCTCTCTGGTGGCCGACATGGCGGCCCAGAGAGGCCTGATCACCGCCGCCGACCTGGCGTCGTACGACCCGGTCGTGCGGCCCGCCCATCTCATCGATGTGGGCGCCTGGCAGGTCGCGACGAATCCACCGCCGGCCGTGGGCGGTCCGATGCTGGCGGTGATGCTGACCGAGCTGGCGCGGCGGGAGCGCTGGACCTGGGACGACGCGATCGAGATCCAGCGGGCGGTCATCGCCTATCGGACCTCGGTGCACGACCTCTCCCGCGATCTCGAGGCCGACGGCGTCGACCTGCTCGCCTCGGTCGGCGAGCTGGGCCTCGGCGCGTTGCGCGGATCGTCGTCGACGGTCCACATCTCCGCGGTCGACGACGAGGGCAACGCGTGCGCGATCACGATGAGCTCCGGCTATGGCGCCGGAATGGCGATCCCGGGGACCGGGATCCTGCTCAACAACGCGCTCGGCGAGGTGGAGCTCAACCGGCTCGGGCTGCACGCGGTCGCGCCCGGCACGCGGCTGGCGTCCAACATGGCGCCGACGACGGGACGGACCTCCGACGGCCGGGTGCTCGCGATCGGCTCGCCGGGCGCCGACCGGATCACGACCGCGCTCATGCTCGTGCTCGGGCAGGGCTGCCTCCATGACGCCGACCTCGTCGACGCGATCGCGAGCCCGCGGCTCCACCTGCGGATGCTCGACGGGGCCTTCCGGGTGGAGCACGAGGCCGACTCCGGCATCGGCGACGCCGTACGGCGCTCCGGCCTGCCGGGCCACGAGTACCCCGAGCCGCACATGTACTTCGGCGGCGTCGGGGCGGCGTACCGCGGCCTTGACGGCACCCTGCAGGCGGCCGGCGACGCCCGCCGCGAGGCCGCGGTCGGCGTCACCGACTGAGCCACCTTCGCGGCCCAGGCGGCGCCGCCGAACTCACAACCCGGGCCCCTCGGAGCGAACCCGGTCGACCTCGGCCATGGCCGAGCGGAGCTGGCCGAGCCACTCCTCGGTGTGCTCCCCGACCAGGCGCACACACCAGGCGAGCGCGTCGGCGCGGGAGCGAGCGACGCCGGACTCGACGAGGGTGTCGAGCACCCGACGCTCGGGCTGGCGCAGTCGCGTCATCACCGGGACGGCGAGGTGGGTGAAGGTCGCCTGGACATCGCCGTGGCGCACGGCCCAGGCGACTTTGCGGCCAAAGCGAGACTCCGCCTCGCGGGCGATCTCGATGCGGTGGTCGCGGGTGTCGGCGCGGAACCGGTCGATCCGGCCCTCGGCAGCGGCCCCCTCGGCGGCCTCGGGGTCGGCGAGGGTGCCGATGACCGTGATCTCCTCGCGGTCGACCACGGTCTCGACGTCGCTGAACCAGCCGTCGGGCAGTCGCCCGGTCAGCCAGGCGGTGACATCGTCCGCGGGCGGCGGCTCGGGCTCCTGCCAACCGCGGCGTCCATAGCGGGGGGCTTTCGGTGCATTCATGGGTCCTCCTTGATTACTTGATTACATCATTACACACCCCATCAACGAGAAGACCTGCACCCCGGTGCGCCGCGGTGCTGTTACGACGCTGAAGGCGTCCTATGCTTGCGACGTAGGTCACATTCCCCGACGTCGACAGGTCCCCATGTCCGCACCCGCCGAAGTGGACCGTGCCACCACGGTCCGCTCGCTCGCCGAGCACCATCTCGCCTCCGACCGGGGGCCGCTCCTCCCGATCCTTCACGAGGTCGTGTCGACACTCGGCTATGTCGACCGCGAGGACATCCCCGTCATCGCCGACGTGCTCAACCTGTCGGTGGCCGACGTCCACGGCGTCGTGAGCTTCTATCACGACTTCCGGACGTCGCCGCCGGCCGCGCACACCGTGGCGCTGTGCCGCGCGGAGGCGTGTCAGGCTGCGGGCGCCGAGGCGCTCTACGCCCGTGCGACGACCGACGCCGCCACGGGTGCCTACGGCCACGACGTCGCGCTCGACGAGGTCTTCTGCTTCGGCAACTGCGCGCTCGGCCCGGCCGGCATGCTCGACGGCCGGCTCCACGGTCGGCTCGACGGCGACCGCCTCGTCGCCCTGACCGAGGAGTGGCGCTCATGACGACCGTCTATGTGCCCGGCGACGCCGCGGCCGTCTCCGTCGGTGCGGACGCCGTCGCCGTGGCCTTCGCGGCGATCCCCGACATCACCGTGGTCCGCAACGGCTCCCGAGGCTTGCTCTGGCTGGAGCCGCTCGTCGAGGTCGTCACCGACGACGGGCGAGTCGGCTATGGCAACGTCGTCCCCGAGGAGGCGGCCGCCGTCCTCGCGGGTGACCTGCCCCAGGATCGCTGCCTCGGCGTGGTGGACCAGCATCCCTGGCTGACCAGCCAACGCCGTGTGTCGTTCGCCCGCGTCGGAGTCGTCGACCCTGCGTCGAGCGAGGACTACGCCAGCCACGGTGGCTGGGCCGGCCTGCGCCGCGCCCTCACCCTGTCCCCCGACGCGGTGATCGCCGAGGTCACGACATCCGGGCTGCGCGGTCGCGGCGGGGCGGGCTTCCCCGCAGGCATCAAGTGGAAGACGGTCCGCGACACCCCGGCGGATCAGAAGTTCGTCACCGGCAACGCCGACGAGGGCGACTCCGGCACCTTCGCCGACCGGATGCTCCTGGAGGGCGACCCCTTCACCCTCATCGAGGGGATGGCGATCGCGGGCTATGCCGTCGGGGCCACCGAGGGCTATGTCTATCTCCGCTCCGAATATCCCCATGCCGCTGCGGCGCTCCAGCGCGCCATCGACGCGAGCTATGCGGCGGGCTTCCTCGGCAACGACGTCGCCGGCAGCGGGGTGCGGTTCGACCTCCACGTGCGGGTCGGTGCCGGGGCCTACATCTGCGGCGAGGAGTCCTCGATGCTCGAGAGCCTCGAGGGCAAGCGTGGCGAAGTGCGCGCCAAGCCGCCCATCCCCGCGATCTCGGGGCTCTTCGGCCGGCCGACCCTGGTCAACAACCTGCTGACCCTCGGCGCGGTGCCGATGATCCTCGCCGACGGCGGCGCCGCCTATGCCGAGCTCGGGGTCGGCCGCTCGCGCGGCACCCAGGTGTTCCAGCTGGCCGGCAACATCGCCCGCGGCGGCATCGTCGAGCTGCCGTTCGGAGTCACCCTCGGCGAGCTCGTCGACGACTACGGCGGCGGCACCCGCAGCGGTCGCCCCGTACGCGCCGTCCAGGTGGGTGGCCCGCTCGGGGCCTACGTCCCGCCCGAGCAGTTCGCCCTGCCCATGGACTACGAGGCGTTCGCCGAGGCCGGCGCCATGCTCGGTCACGGTGGGCTCGTCGTCTTCGACGACACCGTCGACATGGCCCGGATGGCCCGGTTCGCGATGGAGTTCTGCTCCCTCGAGTCGTGCGGCAAGTGCACTCCCTGTCGCATCGGATCCACGCGCGGCGTCGAGACGATGGACCGGATCATCGCCGGGCAGGACGTCTCGGCCAACCTGGTCCTGCTCCAGGACCTGTGCGACACCATGACCCAGGGCTCGCTGTGTGCGATGGGTGGGCTGACCCCCAACCCCGTGCTGAGCGCCCTGCGCCACTGGCCCGACGACTTCACGGCTGGCGCGCCGGCGAGCGAAGGAGCAACGCGATGACGACCTATCTCCCCGAGACCGACCTCGGGACCCCCCGCGGCACGGGCGCCGACCTCGTGTCGGTGACCGTCGATGGCCACCGGGTCGAGGTCCCTGCCGGCACGTCGGTGATGCGGGCCGCTGCTGAGGCGGGCGTCGCGATCCCCAAGCTGTGTGCGACCGACAGCCTCCAGGCGTTCGGCTCGTGCCGGATGTGCCTGGTCGAGGTCGAGGGCGGCCGCGGCGCTCCCGCGTCGTGCACCACGCCGTGCTCTGACGGCATGGTCGTCCACACCGACACAGACACGGTGCAGGGGCTGCGCCGCAACGTGATGGAGCTCTATCTCTCCGACCACCCCGCCGACTGCGAGGGCTGCGCCCGCGGCTCGTGCGAGATCCAGGCGCTGGCCCACCAGGTGGGCAGCGCCGAGGTCCGCTACGGCCTGCCCACACCGGCACGCGACCAGGCCGTCGACCACTCCAACCCCTACTTCGACTACGACCCGGCGGCCTGCATCGTCTGCTCGCGCTGCGTCCGCGCCTGCGGCGAGATCCAGGGGACCTTCGCGCTCACGGTGGAGGGGCGCGGCCTCGACTCGCGGATCACCCCCGGCGGCGCCGACTTCCTGAGCTCGGAGTGCGTGTCCTGCGGTGCCTGCGTGCAGGCGTGCCCGACGTCGGCCCTCGAGGAGAAGTCCCTGGTTCAGCTGGGCATGCCGACCCGGGTCGTCGACACCACCTGCGCCTACTGCGGCGTCGGCTGCTCGTTCCGCGCCGAGGTCCAGGGCGAGGCTGACGACACCAGGGTCGTGCGGATGGTCCCGAGCAAGGCCGGCGGCGCCAACGAGGGCCACAGCTGCGTCAAGGGCCGCTTCGCCTATGGCTA
>JAGQUE010000331.1 GCA_020438665.1 Nocardioidaceae bacterium
CGCCGCTCGACTTGGTGCCGGAGCCATAGGAGGAGACCGCCATCCAGTCCATCTCGACGTGGCGCGGGAGCGAGCGGGCGAGGTCGGCCATCACCATGACCGCGCCGCGCAGCACCCCGACCATGAGGAGGTCCTGGCCGGCGTAGTCGGCCGTGATCTGGTCGGCCATCTCCTGGAGCCGGGCTTGGATCTGCGCCTCGGTGAACAGGATGTCGACGAGGTCGTTCGCCACGTGGCCTTGGTCCATGCGCGAAGCCTAACGGTCCCCGGCCGGAGCACCGTCCGCCGTCAGGCGCTGGACTCGACGACGAGCCGGCCGTCACGGCGCGCGGCGCGCAGGTGGCCCGGCAGGTCGACCCAGCGCTGCCCGTGCCAGTCGGTGAGCAAAGCGTCGACCGCGACGACGTGCTGGTGGAACAGCTCGCCGGCGGGCGCGCCCGCGCGCAGCGCCAGCAGCCGCAGCACCCGGCGGCGTACGGCGACCGGCAGCGCGGACAGCAGGTCGACCGAGGTCGGGTCGGCCAAGCCGTCGAGCGCCGCCTCGGCGAGGTCGTCGAGGTGGTCCATGTCGACCCGGAGCTGGTCGGCGGTCCGCGCGAGCGTCTCCGCCACTCCGGGACCCAGCTCGTCCTCGAGCAGCGGCATCACGGTGCCGCGGACCCGGGCGCGCGCGAAGCGCGGGTCGGCGTTGTGGGGGTCCTCCCACACCTCGAGGCCCTCGACCTGGCAGGCGGTGAGCGTGTCGAGGCGCGACACGTCGAGCAGAGGCCGCCGGTAGCGGGCGAACCCGCGCCGCATGCCTGCCAGCGACCGGCCGCCGGAACCGCGGGTGAGGCCGAGCAGGACCGTCTCGGCCTGGTCGTCGCGGGTGTGGCCGAGCAACACCGCCGCGGCGCCGAAGCGGTCGGCCACCTCGTCCAGGACGGCATAACGCGCGCGACGCGCCGCCGCCTCGGGGCCGAGCCCGCCAGGGTCGACCGTGACGGTCGCCGAGACCGTCTCGTCGACCCCCAGCTCGGCCATCCGGGCCACGACCCGGGCGGCATGGTCGGCCGACCCCGCCTGGAGGCCGTGGTCAACGGTCACCCCGACGACGCGGATCGCCGGCTCGCGGGCCTCGGCGACGGTGGCCGCCAGCAGCGCCGTCGAGTCGGCACCGCCGGAGCAGGCGACGAGCACGACGGCGCCGGGCTCCAGATCCGCCAGCGAGCGGCGTACGGCGCGGCGCACGGCCGCCACGGCCGGGTGCTGTGCCATCGCCGCCGCCCGGGTCAGCCGAGGACCCGGGACATCCACCTGTCCGGGTCGGCGATCTCGGCCTTGTCGGGCAGGTTGTCGGCGGCAGCGAAGACGGCGTTGAACTGCTCCATCCCGGCCTTGTCGATGACGGCCCGGACGAACGCCGCGCCGTCGCGGTACTGCGCCATCTTGGCCTCGAGCCCCAGCAGGCGGCGCAGGATCTTGTCGAGGGAGCCGACCCCCTGACGGCGACGGTTGAACGCGGCGCGGATCTTCGCGACCGACGGGATCACCGACGGTCCGACGCCGTCCATGACGACGTCGGCGTGGCCCTCGAGGAGCGACATCATCCCGGTCACCCGGTCGAGGATGGCGCGCTGCTCCGGGGTCGCCATCACCTCGGCGAGGCTGGCGCCGCCACCCTTGAGGGAGTCGACCAGCCGGTTGACGACGTCCTCGGTGAGCTTGGCCGGCTCGACGCTCTCGCTGAGCGCCCGCACCTCGTCGAACAGGTGCTCACGCATCCACGGGACCGCGGTGAACTGCACCCGGTGGGTCTCCTCGTGCAGGCACACCCAGAGCCGGAAGTCCGTGGGGTCGGCGCCGAGCTCGCGCTCGACGTGGACGATGTTGGGCGCCACCAGCAGCAGCCGGCCGGCCGGGTCGAAGAACGGGTCGAACTGGCCCAGCACCTTGCCGGCCAGGAACCCCAGCACCAGACCCACCTCGGCCCCGGTGACCCGCGACCCGATGGCCAGGGCCATGCCGCTCGGCGGGCCGCGGCGCTCGGTCAGCTTGGCGGCCACCGGGTCGAGCAGGGTGGCGAAGGACTCGGCGTTGGCGCGCACCCAGGCGGCCCGGTCGACGACGAGCACCGGCGCCGACCCGGACGCACAGGCCGCGCGCGTCGCGGTGAGCGAGATC
>JAGQUE010000332.1 GCA_020438665.1 Nocardioidaceae bacterium
ACGCCTGGGCGCTGATCCCGGGTGTCGTGGCCTGGTGGCCTGCGGCGGGCGCCCTCGGGCTGACCGCGATGCTGCGCGGTCGTCGCAGCCACGCGTCCGCGTGGCCGCAGTCCGACGAGGTCGACGCCGCCGCCCTCGACCGGTTCCGCGAGACCTATGGCCGACCCCGGCTGGCCCCGGTCGCGATCGTCATCGCCGCCTACAACGAGGCCCAGGGCCTCCCCCAGGTCCTGCAGCGGCTGCCCGACCGGATCGGCGGGCTTGCGACCGACGTGATCGTCGTCGACGACGGCAGCGCCGACGCCACGGCCGAGCTCGCCGCCGAGCACGCCTATGTCGCGGCCTGCCCGCGCAACCGTGGCCAGGGCGCCGCGCTGCGGCTGGGCTATCGGATCGCCCGCGAGCACGGCGCCGCCTACCTCCTCACCACCGACGCCGACGGTCAGTACGGCGAGGACGACTTCGCCGCCGTACTCCAGCCGATCCTCGACGACCGCGCCGACTGGGTGACCGGGTCGCGGGTGCTCGGCCGCTCCGAGACCCACGACCGCGTGCGTCGCACCGGCACCTATGTCTTCGCGTGGCTGGCGAGCCTGCTCACCGGCACCCGCGTCACCGACACGTCGTTCGGGCTGCGCGCGATGCGGGCCGACGTGACCGCCGCGGTGACCCTCAACCAGCCGCAATACCAGTCCTCCGAGCTGATGCTGGGCGTGATCTCCCACGGCTTCCGCGTCGTCGAGGTCCCGGCCACCATGCACGAGCGCTCCGCCGGCAGCAGCAAGAAGGGCGGCAACCTCGTCTATGGCACTCGCTACGGTCGCGTGATGGCCGGCACCTGGCTGCGCGAGGGGGCGCCCCGCCCGGTGACCCAGCTCGCCGCCGCGCTGCGACACCACCCCGCGGGCGAGGGCCGCCGCCGGCTGCTCGGATGGTGGCGCACCGACCGGCCGTTCCTCGTCGCGCTGGGGCTCGGGGCCCTGGTGCGGCTGCTGGTGATGGTGGCCTTCCCGCCGGCGTTCGTGTTCAGCGACGGGCCGACCTATCTGTGGTTCTCCGACAACCTCGTCCCCAACCCCGACCGGCCGATCGGCTATGGCGTCTTCCTCGCGGGGCTCCACCCGATCTCCCACAGCGTCTTCCTGATCGCGGTCGTCCAACACCTGCTGGGACTGGCGACCGCCGTCGCGGCCTATGTCTTCCTGCGCCGCTGGGGCGTGCGCGGGCGGCTGGCGATGGTGGCGACGCTGCCGCTGCTGCTCGACCAGCTGCAGCTCGTGCTCGAGCACTCGATCCTCAGCGACGTGCTGTTCGACCTGCTGCTGATGCTCGCGCTCCTGGCCCTCGGCTGGCGGCGCCGCCCGACCGTCGGCGCGGCCGCGCTGGCCGGCCTTCTCCTCGGGCTGGCGACGGTCGTGCGGGTCGTCGGCGAGCCGCTCATCCCGGTCGCCGTGGCGTTCCTGGTCGTCATGGGCGCCACCCTCCGGCGCCGGCTCGTGACGGCCGCCGTCGCCCTCGCGGCCTTCGCGCTGCCGGTGGCCGCCTATGTCGGCTGGTACCACTCCGCCAACGGCAGCTGGGCCCTCACCGAGGCCTCGGGCCGCTCCCTCTATATGCGGACGACGTCGTTCGTCGACTGCTCGCTCGTCGACCTGCCGCCTTATGAGCAGCCGCTCTGCCCGGCCGAGCCGCTCGGCCAGCGGCTCGACCCGACCCAGTACGGCTGGCACAGCAACGCCGTCCACGAGCTCGCGGTCCCGCCCGGCATGACGGCCAACGAGGTGCTCAAGGACTTCGGGATGCGGGCCATCAAGGCGCAGCCGGCCGACTATGTCCAGGTCGTGCTGCGCGACGCCGCCCTGCCCTTCTGGTCACCGGCGCGGGTCGACCGCTATGAGTACGACACCGCCCACAAGTGGATGTTCGTCACCTGGGTCGACTACCACCCGACCTCCTGGACCCTCCCGGCCTATCTGGAGTACGGCGGTCAGCTGCCGTCATCGGAGCAGCCATGGGCGGGGATCCTCACCATCTATGGGTTCATCGCGGCCGTCCCCGGCCCGGTCATGCTGGCCCTGTTGGCCGTCGCGCTCGCGGGCCTCGTCGTACGGCGTGGCGGCGCTGCGCCGCCGCGGGCGCTGCTGCTCCTGGTGCTGCTCTCCGGGCTCGGGCTGTCGCTCGCGCCGGACGTCACCGCCGAGTTCGTCTGGCGCTACCAGCTCCCGCTGACGATGCTGCTGCCGCTGGCCGCCGCGCTCGGGTGGACGCGGCTGCGAGGAGGCGACGACGCGACCGTCCCCGGCCAGGACCGCCTGGAGGGTCAGCCGACGCGGGCGACGCCGAGCACCGACTGACCGAACGGTGGGGTGACCCACCGCTCGACGGTGCGCGTCACCGGAACCACCACACGGTCATAGGTGCGGACCAGGCCGGGCTTGGGGGCGTTGACCCCGCCGCGGCGCACGGTCAGCCACCAGGCGATCCCCCCGAGCAGGTTGACGGGCTTGACGACGACCGGGTCGAGCCCGGCCGCCACGATCGCGGCCCGCAGCGTGCGGGGGGTGTAGCGGCGTACGTGCCCGACGGCACGGTCGAAGTCGCCATAGAGCTGTTGATAGCCCGGCACCCACAGCACGATGTGACCGCCGGGCTCGGTCATCGCGGCCAACGAGCGCAGTGCACCGCTGTCGTCGTCGATGTGCTCGAGGACGTTGATCGCGACGACGCTGCTCACCGGCTCGTCGAGCTCGAGCGGTCCGGCGGCGAGGTCGAAGACCCGGGCGCTGACCTCGGGCCGGTCGCGGAACCGCTCGGCCATACGGTCGACGGCCGCTGGGTCGACGTCGGTGACGATGTGGCGCCGCAGCCCCGAGAACTGGGCCGCGAACTCGCCCACCCCGGCCCCCACCTCGAGCACCGAGTCGCCGCAGTGGGGCGCGATGTGCTCGAGCTGGAAGGCGCGGTAGCGACGGCGGTCGGCGCCGCCGTCGTCCTCCAACCCTCGCCCCGTGGCGGCGTTGAAGGCGCCGAGTCCACCCGTCTCGTCGGTCATGCCGTCTCACCCGTCATGTCGTCTCGCCTCTCGTCTCGGCCTCGTGGTGGGTCAGCCGCTTGAACAACCGGTCGAGCAGAACGAAGCGGAGCCCGAACATCACGACATAGACCGCGAAGAAGGCGACCGCGGCCAGTGTGACCCGCACCGACGCCGAGGTACCCAGATGGCGCAGCAACGCATCCACCGCCGACGTGGTCACGGTCGCGAGCGCCAGTGTCGCCAGGATGATGACGGCGTACGGCGCCAGCTCGCGCCGCAGGCTCAC
>JAGQUE010000333.1 GCA_020438665.1 Nocardioidaceae bacterium
CCAGGGTGAACGGCACGATCGAGATCGTCGTCCAGGGCACCCCCCAGGGCTCGTCGGCGCGGTGCTCGAACGTCCACAGGCTGTAGGACATGATCACGATCGAGCACGAGATGGCCCAGACGAACCGCAGGTAGCTGAGCGAGTAGCGCGCCAGCGAGGCCCGGGTGCCGGCGTCCGAGCCCAGCTCCTTCATCTCCGAGTAGCGCTTGCCGGCCACCATGAACAGCGAACCGAACGAGGCCACCAGCAGGAACCACTGGGAGAGCTCGATGCCGGACGCCACGCCGCCGGCCACCGCCCGCAGCAGGAAGCCGGCCGCCACCATCGCCAGGTCGATGATCGGCTGGTGCTTGAGGAACATCGAGTAGCCCACCTGCAGCAGCCAGTACACCGCCAGGGTGATCCCCAGCATCGGCGAGATCCACCAGCCGAGCGCCAGGCTGGCCGCCACGGTCACTCCGGCCAGCACCAGCGCCGCCGAGGCGCCCAGCTCGCCGGCCGCGATCGGCCGGAACCGCTTCTTCGGGTGCAGCCGGTCGGCCTCGACGTCGCGGACGTCGTTGATCAGGTAGATGGACGCGCTGACCAGCGAGAACGCGACGAACGCCCACAGCGAGTTGATCAGCACCCGCGGGTCGAACAGGGCCCCGGCGGCCATCGGGGCGGCCAGCACGAGGATGTTCTTCACCCACTGCTTGGGCCGCATCGCCCGCAGCCAGGCCGGCAGCGGGGAGGGTTTGGGTTGAACCAGCGAGTTCTCCGACATCGAGCGACAGGCTAGCGCAGCGACTCGGCCTCGCCCCACAGCTGCGGCCACGCCACACCGAGCTCCAGCAGCAGCGTCCGCAGCAGCGGCAAGGACAGCCCGACGACGTTGTGGTGGTCGCCCTCGATGCCGGTGACGAAGGCGCCGCCGAGGCCGTCGACGGTGAAGGCCCCGGCGACCCGCAGCGGCTCGCCGGTGGCGACGTAGGCGGCGATCTCGGCGTCGGTCAGGTCGGCGAAGTGCACGCGGGTCGAGGCGGTGGCGCCGACGAGCCCGCCGGAGCCGTCGTCACGGTCGTCGATCAGCCAGTGTCCGGTATGCAGTGTCCCCGCCTTCCCGCGCATCCGCCGCCACCGGTCGGTGGCCTCCGCGGCGTCGGCGGGCTTGCCGTGCACCTCGCCGTCGAGCTCGAGCATCGAGTCGCAGCCCAGGACAAGGGCGTCGCGCCCGCTCGCCACGTCCTCGGCCTTCGCGCGCGCGAGCCCCATGACCAAGTCCTCGGGCGCGAGGTCACCGAAGCGGGACCGCAGGTCGGCGATGAGCGCGTCCTCGTCGACCGCGCTGGGCAGGACACTCGCCTCGATCCCGACCTGGCGCAACAGGTTCCGCCGTGCGGGCGAGGCGGACGCGAGGATGAGGCGAGTGGTCGGCATACGAGAAATCTATGCCGAGCGCCATCCGTCCCCGGACAACCGGGGCAACCGACGCGCCAACTGCGACCGTGGTCGGATGTGCGAGGGGTCTGCGCCCCATATTGTCGAGTGCGTGAGTTCCGCGGCCGATCCCTCCGCGACGGCGCCCCGACGCTGGTGGCACGCCGCTCGGGCGTTCCCGCGCGACCACCCGTGGGCGTGGGATCTCCTGACGGCCGCGCTCTTCGGACGATGTGCGGATGCGCCGGGTGGGTCTGGCCGTATGTGCGGTGTCCGGCTTCCTCGCGGTGGTGGATGTCGACGACCCGCGCAGCGCGTGGC
>JAGQUE010000334.1 GCA_020438665.1 Nocardioidaceae bacterium
TCGGGTGCCCGTTGGGGTCGCGGGCGGACTCGCGGTAACCGCCGACCGTGACGATGCCGAACATGGGGCCGACGGTGTTCGCCACGATCGCGGTCTGCGGCCGGACGTCTCCGAGCGAGTACTGCGAGGACGTGACCGGCTGCTCGCCGGTCGCGATGCCCTGGACGCCGCTGAGCCCTTCGACGACCTGGACGGCCGC
This sequence comes from Nocardioidaceae bacterium, assembly GCA_020438665.1. The sequence goes on from JAGQUE010000334.1 coordinate 200, forward strand.
GGGCCAGTAGCGCGTGTAGTGGTAGGGGTCGGCATTCCGCTGGACCCTGTGCGCGACGATCGTCGGCTCCAACGTGTCCCGATCAGGGACGTTGGCGATCATCGCCTTGAAGAAGTTGGTGCTGCTGATGAACGGGTCCATCCGGTCGGCGTACGAGCCCCAGGCGCCGTTGTCACGCTGCTGGAACAGCCCGCGGGAGTCGGGTCCCACCGCGTCGCCGTAGTCGATGACGCGCAGGCTGGACTCGCCCATGGCGGTCATGACGCCGATCGTCTGGTCACGTGCGGACAGGCCGAGCGCGTTCGCGGCCTGCATGATCCAGGCGGCGTTGACGAGCTGCTCGTGCTCGTAGCCGGCGATCGGCGTGTCAGGAACGGAGTCAGGGTCGATCGTGATGCCCGGCTGCTGCGAGCCGGGCAGGCACAGGTCGTCGCTGTCGTGGCCGCCCAGCAGGATCAGGCTGAGCACGAGGCCCAGGACCAGGGCGGGCACGAGCGCGGCAACGACGAGGACGCCTGACTTCCGTTCGGGCATGACTAGTTGACCTCCTCCACGGGGGTGATGCGGCTGACCAGCCACGGGGCGTCAGCGTGCTTGCGGTTGAGCACGAGCTGATAGCGCCCGGCGTCGGTCGGGACTTCGACGGTGGCGACGTACGCGCTGGCGTCGTTGACGATGAAGCCCTCTCCGGTGACTTCGCGGACCGGGATGTTCGCGGGGTCGACGTAGGCGTAGTCCTCGGCCGCCTCGGGTGTGAGGAGCGGTTCGACGCCGGCCCACCAGGTGTCGTAGTCGAGGTCCGGGCGGGCGAAGGCCGTCATGGCTGCTTCGGCCGCCTCGACGACGGCGACCCGCGATGCCTCGTCCCACTCAGGCACGGGCTGGGGTTCGATCGTCTCGCCGGTGTCCTCGTCGACGAGCCCGCTCGGCGGCGGTGTGAACTCGTCGAGGTCGGGCATCGTGGGACCAGGGCTGCTCGTGGTGGTCGGTGTTGGGGTAGGCCCCTCGTCCTGACCGGTGCAGCCGACCAGGACGAGGGCGGCCGCCAGGGCGACGCCCCCGATCGCCACACGTCGCATGTCATCCCTCGCTTTCATCCCGCTGAGTCCTAGAGCCACGCTCTCGCGGAGCGTTGGCGCCCTTGCGCAGGGTCTCCTTGAGTTCGTCGCGCAAGATGAACCACGTCGTGCCGACCTTGTAGCCGGGGATAACTCCGTCGCGCAGCCAGTGGTAGATGCCCTGCTTCGTCATCCCCAGCATCTCGGCCACCTCCGGCGCGGACAGCGTGGCGTCCCGGCCCTCGAACAGCGCATCGAGGCCGTCGGTCACTGGAAGCACCTGCGCCGTCGTCCGCATGCACCCATGTTATACGTGACGATACACGGTCGCCACCCTTCGCATGGAAACATTCTCCATCACCCTCTCTTGTCTTGATCCTCTGACACGGTTAGGATCGCCGTGTAGGAACTTACGTACACCATTATCGAGGGGAGGCTGAGGGCGTGTCAGATGGCAGCAACCCGTGGCTCTCGCGACCTGCCGAGCCGCCATCGCCCACCGCAGCGGTGACGGAGCGAGCACCCGCGCGGCCGACCGGTCCGGTGGCGCCGCAGCGCGGCGTTCCGGCCCCGGATCGGGCCGACCAGCTCGCGTCGTATGACCAGGCGCGCCGCGCTGATCTGTGGTGGTTGGGCGTGCACGGCGGAGCGGGGGAGTCGAGCCTGGCTGCGCTCGTGCCGGAGTGGCGCGCCGCGGATCACGGATGGCCGCGGCCGCCGGGCTCGGCGCCCGCACGGGTCGTCCTCACCGCGAGGTCGAACATGCGTGGCCTGCGTGCAGCTCAGGCCGCGGCGACGCAGTGGGCCTCGGGCATCGTGCCGCACGTCGAGGTCCTGGGCCTGGTGATCGTCTCCGATGCTCCTGGCCGCCTTCCTCGCCCGCTCCGCGAGTTCGCGCAGCTCGTCAGCGGCGGGCTCCCGCGCACCTGGACGGTGCCGTGGATCGACTCTTGGCGGCTGGGCGAAACTCCCACGCTTGCCGACTCACCGCGTGCCGTTCGCCGTCTCGTCGACGAGCTGCACGCAATCCTCGAACCAGGTGCCGCCGGCACCGTCAACCGAAAGGAATCTCCATGAGCACGCTTCTCACCATCGCCGGATCGGTGGGCGACTTCCTCGCCACCGCGCCGCAGCAGGTCATCGCGCAGGTGCCTGACCCCGACCCGATCCAGCCGCCGGGCACGGAGGGCTTCAACTCGATCATGGGCTGGGCGAAGTGGGTCGCGCTGGCGGTCTGCATCCTCGGCCTGTTCGCCGCGGGTGCGCTCATGGCGATCCAGTCGCGCCGCGGTGAGGGCGGCGAGCACGTCGGCAAGATCGGCATGGCGCTCGGTGGCGTCATCATCATCTCCGCTGCTGCCGCGCTCGTCGGCTTCCTCACCACCTAATCGGGAGGGCGAACATGGCTGAGGACAACGAGCAGCAAAGTCCGTTCACCCGACCCGGCTTTGTGGCCGCCACGGTGGTCATCGCGCTGATCGTGGTGCTCGGGCTCGTGATCGTCATCGTCAACATGACTCGCGACGATCCCGACCCCGCGCCGCCTACCTCGACGTCGGCGGAGCCCACCACCGCCGCCCCGACCTCCGAGCCACCGGAGGCCGCGGGCGGCGCGAGTGTGTGCGGACTCCCCGGCGAAGTGCTGGAAGGCACCCTCAGCGCAGCTCCGGCCGCTGAGTGGGCGTTCCAGGACACGACGGCTTACCCGACTTCGCCAGAGTTCGGGCCGGGAGAGACGAACGCCGACGGCGTGCGGTACTGCTTCCAGCACTCTCCCGAAGGCGCTGTGTTCGCAGCCGCGAACGCCGTCGTCCAAGGCAGCGACTCCGAGCTGGTAGGAGCGTGGCTCGACTACTTCGTGGCTGACGGGCCGCACCGCGACGCGGTGCTCTCTCAGGGTGCCGGCACCGGTGGCAGCGGCCAGGGCGTGCGCGTCGAGGTGGCAGGTTTCCGCCTGCTCGCCTACGACGGGCAGACGGCTCGTGTCGACGTCGCAGTGCGAGGCGCGACAGGCGGTCAGACCGTCAACCTCTCGATGGTCTACCTCCTCGTGTGGGAGGGCGGTGACTGGAAGCTCAGCGTCACCGATCCCAACGCCCCTATCAACGTCGCCAACATCCCCGACCTGGCCGGCTACATCTCCTGGGGAGCGTGAGGTCATGAACGACGAAGGGTGCACCGGCTGGTCGTTCTTCAACCCCTTCTGTCACGTCAACGAAGGGGTTGAGGCGGTCGTCGGCAACGCCATCGAGAACATGGCGAACGCCGTCATGGAGGCGTTCGGAAAGGCGATCGCGTCGCTGGGAACGGTGTGGGTGCACATCGGCACGCCGAACCTCACGGGCTCCGGTGGCGGCTCCGCGATCGACGCCGGCTCGTCCGCGCCGGACTCGGCCAACGTGACGTCGGTGATGGGCTACGTGATGTGGATCAGCCTGGGCATCGCGGTGCTGGCGCTGTTCATCCTCGGCGCGCTCATCGCTACGCGCATGAGGGCGGGCGAGGGCATCGCTGCTGTCGGCCGCGTGGGCCTCGTGCTCTCCGCCGTGGTGCTCATCTCGGCGGCCGGGGCGATCGTGGCTGGCCTGATGCCGTCCGGGCCACGCAATGCAGGCGGCGCCGTGCTGTTCTTGCAGTCCGGCCTCTGGTGGTACATGGGTGCCGCCGCCGTGGTGTCCGTCATCATCGGCGGCGCACGGATGGCGTGGGAGCAGCGAGCTGAGCCGGGCCGCGAGACCGTCAAGAGCCTCCTCACGCTCGTGGTCGTCGCCGGTGCCGGCGTGACGATCGTCGGTCTGCTCGTCGCGGCCGCGGACTCGTTCTCGGTGTGGATCATCAACGGCTCGCTGAGCTGTGACGTCACGACCGACTCGGCGTGCTTCGGCGAGAACATGCTGACGCTGCTTGCCCTGACGACCAACCCGGCCGCCGGCGGCCTCGGCGCGCTGCTGATCATCATCCTGGGCCTGATCGCGATCCTCGCGGCCGCGTTCCAGATCGTGCTCATGGTCGCGCGCGGGGGAATGCTGGTGATCCTCGCCGGCATCCTGCCGCTGTCGGCCTCGTTCACCAACACCGAGATGGGCAAGAGCTGGTTCAAGAAGTGCATCGCCTGGCTAGTGGCCTTCATCCTCTACAAGCCCGCCGCAGCCATCGTGTACGCGGCCGCGTTCCAGCTCGTCGGCACCGACGTGTTCTCCGACGACGGGACCGGCCTCCTCGCCGTCCTCACGGGCCTCATGCTGATGGTCATCGCACTGTTCGCGATGCCGGCGCTGATGCGGTTCGTCACGCCGATGGTCGGTGCGATGGCGGGAGGCGCCGGCGGCGCCCTCGCTGTCGGTGCGCTGGCCGCTCTGCCGAGCGGCGCGGCCGCGATCGGACGCCTCGCCTCCGGCAGCGGCTCGGGGTCCTCCAACTCCGCGGCACCGTCAGCACCGTCCGGCTCGGACGGCGAGGGCGGCTCTCAGGGCTCGCCCGGTCCCTCAGGCGGCGGTGAGACCGGCGGCGGTAACGCACCGCAGCAGGCGCAGTCCTCGGGTGCCCAGCAGGCCGGGGACGCCGGCGGGGGCACCGGAGCTGGTAACGCCAGCGGTGGCGCCACGCCGAACACGGGCGCGGCCGCCGCCTCGGCTGGTGGCGGTGGAACGGCGGCAGCAGGCGCCGGAGCGGGTGGTGGCGCCGCAGCGGGCGGCG
>JAGQUE010000335.1:0-4648 GCA_020438665.1 Nocardioidaceae bacterium
GACCTGCTCGACATCCGCAACTTCGGTGCCAAGTCGATCGACGAGGTCAAGGCGAAGCTCGTCGAGATGGGCCTCTCGCTCAAGGACAGCGGCCCGGGCTTCGACCCCAACGCCGTGCTCGCCGCCTATGGCGATGACGACGACGACGCGTTCGTCGAGGACGAGCAGTACTGATCCGTCCGGGGGGCTTCGCCCCCCGGATACCCCCCAAGTACCACCCCGTCCGGGGGGCTTCGCCCCCCGGATACCCCCCAAGTACCACCCCGTCCGGGGAGCTTCGCCCCCCGGATACCCGACCGGAGGCTCGCCTGAGCCGCCGGCCCACCTACCCGAGTACCTCGCACGGCCCGGGAGAAGAGAGAAGAACAGATGCCCACCCCGAAGAAGGGCCCCCGTCTGGGGGGCAGCGCCGCCCACCAGCGCCTCATCCTGCGCAACCTGGCCACGTCGCTGTTCGAGCACGGCGCCGTGACCACCACCGAGGCCAAGGCCCGGCTGCTGCGTCCGTACGCCGAGAAGCTCATCACCAAGGCCAAGAAGGGCGACCTCCACAACCGTCGCCTGGTCCTGCGTGAGCTCTACAAGAGCGTGGACCAGAAGAAGCTCACCGAGGACGGCGTGCTGGTCGTCAACCAATACCCCCAGCACCGGCTGTTCACCGAGATCGCGCCGATGTTCGCCGACCGGCCAGGCGGCTACACCCGGATCACCAAGATCGGCCCCCGCAAGGGCGACAACGCCCCCATGGCGGTCATCGAGCTGGTGACCGAGCCCTACGCGCCCAAACCGTCGACGGCCAAGGCCAAGACCGAGGCGCCCAAGGCTGCCCCCGCTCCCGTCGAGGAGGCTCCGGTCGACGAGGTGGAGGAGACCGAGGCCGACCAGGCTGCCGCCGACGAGGCTGCGGCCGAGGAGGCCCCCGAGGCCGCGGCCGAGGAGAAGGACGAGGCCTGATCGGCCGACCTGACGCCTGACAGGCCCCGTGAGGATGCACGACCGTCCCACGGGGCCTGTTCGTCTGATGGCCGTCGGATGCGATAGAAGTGATCCATGACCCAGGTCGCTCTCATCGTCGGTGAGGCTCTCGTCGACGTGGTCCACCGCAGTGATGGCAGCGTCACGGAGTTCCCGGGCGGCAGCGCTGCCAACGTCGCGGTCGCCCTCGCGCGCCTCCAGCGTCCGGTGATGTTCGACACCTGTTTCGCCGACGACCACTACGGCGGGATGCTGCGCGCCCACCTCGAGCGGGCCGGCGTACGCCTCGCCGGCGACCCCGGCTCGGTGGCCCACTCGTCCTCGGCGGTCGCGACCATCGGCAGGGACGGCGCCGCCAGCTATGTCTTCGACATCGACTGGCGCCTCAACCCGCTCGCCCTGCCGGACGACGTCACGCCGGTCGCGGTCCACACCAGCTCTTATGGCGCGGTGCTCCCGCCCGGGTCCGACGACGTCCTGGCCGCGGTCGAGCAGGTCCGTGACACCGCGACCGTGAGCTATGACATCAACGCCCGGCCGGCGGTTACCGGGGTCGAGCTCGACGTCCGGGCGCGCGTGCAGCGACTGGTCGCGCTCAGCGACGTCGTGAAGGCCTCCGACGAGGACCTCGAGGCGCTCTATCCCGAGCACTCGATCGAGACGGCCGCCGCCTATCTGCTGTCGCTCGGGCCGGCTGTCGTGGTGGTCACCCGCGGCGGCGATGGCGCGTTCTGGGTGTCGCGCACCGGCGACGGCAGGGTCGACGCCGTGCCGGTGACCGTGGCCGACACCATCGGCGCGGGGGACACCTTCGGGGCCGCCCTCATCGACGCGCTCTGGAGCGCCGGCCTGCTCGGCGCCGAGCACCGCGATCGGCTGCGGACCCTTGCGACCGAGGAGTGGGCCGACCTGCTGGCCTTCGCCGCCTCGGCGGCCGCCGTGACGGTCTCGCGCCCCGGCGCCGATCCGCCTCATCGCCACGAGCTCGGCTAGGACGACGGCCCGAAACTCGTGCTTCCGGGTGATTGTGGACGCAACCGCAAGCCGTCACAATCGGCGCAGTCCTCATCCCCGGAAGGTCTGCGATGTCCTCTGGTCTGCGGCGCCTGGTCGCCCTCCTCCTGACCTTGCTCGCTGCGTCGGTGCTCTCGCCGGCCCCAGGGGCCGCGGCGGCCGGTGTCACGACGGTGTCACTGTCGGTCAGCATCGTCGGTGATGCGACCACGCCGCTCAACGGGATCGTGTGGATCTGGGCCTCCCCCTATTCACAGGGCAACGGCTATCCCATGACCGGCGGGTCCTGGAGCCGGGACCTGCCGGACGGGACCTACCGGATCGGCGTCGCCCTCACCGCCATGGACGGGCACACCCGCTACTACCAGGCCGGCGTGGCGGAAGGGGTCGTGGACCGCAACGCCGGTGACGAGATCGCTCTCGGCGGCACTCCTGTGGACCTCACCTTCGCCCTCCAGCCGATCGCCACGATCCAGGGCACCGTGACCAACGCGATCGGCGACCCCATGGCCGGGGTGACGGTGCTGCGCGACCGACTCGGGTCCGGCACGTCGACGACCACCGATGCCAGTGGTCACTACAGCTTCGGATATGTGCAGTCGGGATCGACCACGATCTCGGTCCATGCCGCGGGCGGCTGGGCTGGTGCGCGGCAGAACCTCACCGTCGACGACAGCACCGACTACACCGTCGACCTCGTGATGCAGGCGCCGGGCGCGATCGGAGGCACGGTCACCGATGCCGACACTGGCAAGCCCGTGCCGTGGCTCAATGTCGTGGCCTACCAACGCATCGGCGCGCAGGGCTACTACCAGACGTCCACCCGCACGGACGCGGGCGGGCACTACCTCCTGGAAGGACTCACTGCCGGGGAGACCGTCGTGCAGTACACCGACGACTTCAGCGGCTATGACCCGGTCTACAACGGAGGTGCCTCAGTGCTGACGCTGGCCCCGGCGCTGGCCACGACACCCGGCGCCACACTCACCCACGACGAGCAGCTGACCCAGCGGTCCGACACCACGACGAGCATGGTGCTCAGCGGCACCGCGACCACCTCGGGCTCGGCCGAACCGCTCGTCGGGGTGGACGTGCAGGCCTGGGACGCCGACGGGCAGTGGGCGGGGAGCGACCAGACCGACCGTTCCGGCCGGTGGGGCATCGACGTCCCGGCCGGCGACTACACGGTCAATGCCCGGTCGGGGTACACCCTGCTCGGCCTCGACACCGGGACACCGTGGCAACCGGTGTTCTACCCCGACGCGTGGAAGCGGTCCGACGGGACGGTCATCACCGTCACCGGCGACACCGACACCCATCCCGGCCTGGACTTCGCGCTGACGCGGTCGGCCGTGCTGACCCTCGACGTCCGGGGACCGGCCGACACCGCCGACCTCGATGCCGGCTACACCGTCCTCACGCCCGACGGCAGCACGGCCTATGACGAACCGGCCGCCGGCGGCACCGGCAACGTCCTGCAGATCCTGCTGCGGCCCGGCGCCTGGACGCTGCGCCTGAGCGGCCAGCGCACGGGCGGCGCGGCGCTGCTGCCCCAGTGGTACGGCGGCAGCGGCGCGACCAGCGGAGCCGCCACCACGGTGACGGTGGCTGCCGGCGACGAGATCGACGGCGGCACGATCAGGCTGCCCGGCAAGCTCGCCCCGACGACGACGGCGCCGGCGGTCAAGGGCAAGGCCAAGGTCGGCAAGCGGCTCAAGGCGACCAAGGGCAGCTGGAACCTCATGACCGGCACGACGTTCACCTTCACCTGGCTGCGCGGCGGCAAGGTCGTGGGCCACCAGAGCTCCTACACCGTGGCCAGGGCGGATCGCGGCAAGAAGCTCACGGTCAAGGTCACCGCCACCAACGGCGCCTTCTCCACGACCAAGACGCTCAAGGTCAAGGTCGCCGGCTAAGGGCGGCCCCGGCGGCGGGGCGTGCCGCCGTGAAAGGATGCCGCCGTGCGGATCCGTCTCGACCTGGCCTATGACGGCACCGACTTCCACGGCTGGGCTTCCCAGCCGGGGCTGCGGACCGTGCAGGGCGAGCTGGGGGCCGCGCTAGCGACGGTGCTGCGCTCCCCGCAACCCAGCGTGGTGTGCGCGGGGCGAACCGACACCGGTGTCCATGCTCGGGGCCAGGTGGTGCACCTCGACGTCGACGACCGGGCGGTCGAGGCGTCGGCCGGGCGGGCGACCCAGCCACCCCTCGAGGTGCTCGGACGGAGACTCAACGGCGTCCTACCCGCGGACGTCCGGGTGCATGCGGTGGTTGCGGCGCCGGAGGGGTTCGACGCGCGGTTCTCGGCCGTCTGGCGGCGCTATGCCTATCGCGTCGCCGACTCCCCCGAGGCCGCCGACCCCCTCGTGCGCCGACACGTCGTCGGGTGGCCCCGCGCGCTGGACGTCGAGGCGATGAACGCTGCGGCGGGCGCACTGGTCGGCGAGCACGACTTCGCGGCGTTCTGCAAGCGCCGCGAGGGAGCGACGACGATCCGCAGGGTGCTGGAGCTGCGCTGGGACAGAGACGCCTCGGCGGTGGCCACCGCGACCGTCCGAGCCGACGCGTTCTGTCATCACATGGTCCGCTCGCTGATGGGCTGCCTGGTCGCCATCGGGGAGGGGCGTCGCGAGCCGTCCTGGGCCGGCGAGATCCTGGC
>JAGQUE010000335.1:4753-20375 GCA_020438665.1 Nocardioidaceae bacterium
AGGTGCGCACGTTGTGAGCGGCGACCACTACTTCAGCGCCGACCCCAGGGTCCCGTTCGAGCGCGTCCCCGTCGAGACGACGGTCTGGGGCCGATCACTACGGCTGATGAGCGGGTCCGGGGTGTTCGCCCAGGGGCGGCTCGACATCGGGACGTCGGTGCTGTTCCGCGAGACCGACCCGCCGGCGCCGGGGCGCATCCTCGACCTCGGCTGTGGCTGGGGGATCATCGGCCTCGCGATCGCGCTCGCGGTCCCCGAGGCCGTTGTGACCGCCGTCGACGTCAACGAGCGGGCCGTGCTGCTGGCCAACGAGAACGCGGTCGCGCTGGGCGTGGCCGACCGCTACGTCGCGGTGAGGCCCGACGCCGCGCCGGCGGCGTCGTACGACGAGATCTGGTCCAACCCGCCGATCCGCATCGGGAAGCAGGCGCTCCACGAGCTGCTGCTCACCTGGCTGGGTCGCCTCACGCCCGACGGCCGTGCGGTCATGGTCGTCGGCAAGAACCTCGGCGGCGACTCCCTGCAGCGCTGGCTGGGGGAGCAGGGCTATCCGACCACGCGGCTGGCCTCGGCCAAGGGCTTCCGGATCCTCGAGAGCCGCCCGGCCTGACCCCGGGCCGCGCGAGTGACCTGAGACGTGGTGGACCCGCGGCACCCGAAGGATGCCGCGGGCCTTTCCCACCGGACCTGAGTGACGTCTCAGGCGGACGCGAGGGTCTTCTGCTCCGACAGCGAGTAGAAGAAGAGGGCCACGGGGCGATAGATCACGTGGGCGAACTTGGTGAAGGGGACGAACAGCAAGAGCTCCATGGCGATGGCCACGTGGACCAGGAAGACCCAGTAGCCCCAGGCCGGCGTCGGCGGGACATAGAGCGCGACCTCGATCAGGAAGCCGGTGAATCCCGTCACCCAGAGCAGGATGAGGAACATCCAGTCCGACGGCTTGGACACCGTGGCGGCCCGGTTGTACTTCTGCATCCGGTTGACCATGAAGAACGTCACGCCGTACATCAGCATGAGGCCGCCGATGGTGCCGATGGCACGCGAGGGATACCAGATCGGGATCGCCGTGCCGGTCTCCTTGACGCCGATGACGTCGAGGCCATAGTCCAGCGACGTGGCGATCAGCAGGCCGATGAAGCCCCAGATCGTCATCGCGTGGATGAACCAGCGGCGGCGGTACCACGGCTCGACGGGACGGTCGTCCAGGCAGTCCTCGCGGTAGCGGCGCTGTCCGATCGACTCGATGCCGATCGAGAACCACAGCGCCTTGACGGTCCGCTTGCGCGCCTCGCCGTTCTCGACGAGGGACTTCCAGGTGACGCCCTCCTTCTTGGCCATGCCGCGGGCCATGGAGGCCATGCCGGCGAGGCCCGTCAGGACGACGACCGCCATGATGCCGATGCCGAGCCAGTGCACCACGTGGTAGGGCACGAAGGTGAACAGCTCGAGCGACTTGGTCGGCATGATGTCGCTGGAGGTGTAGAGGAAGCCGGCCAGCAGGAAGAACGCCACCAGCGAGACCACGGTGCCGAGGATCGGCATGGTGTAGAGCACCTTGGCGATGCGGGTCTTGTCATAGCTGGCGGTGACATAGCGCCGGGCCGCGGCCATGAACTCGCCCGGGTCGGCCTCGGTCGGACAGCTGTCCGAGCACATCCCGCAGTGGTAGCAGGTCCACAGCTCCTTGCTGGAGAGCAGCTCCTCGGTCATCCCGACCTGGGCATAGCGGATGATGCGGCGCGGGAACGTCGCGTCGTTGTCGGCCAGCGGGCAGATCGCCGTGCAGTTGCCACAGCTGAAGCACGCCGACACATCGGCGGCGCCGTACTCCTGCAGCGCGGCGAGCAGGTTGGTGTCGACCAGCGTGGTCATGACGTCGCCTCCTGGTTCACGGCTTGGTACTGGAAGTAGCCCTCGTCGTCGGCTTCGGGGATCTCGACGAGCTTGCCGTAGCGACGCATCCCCATGACCCAGAACAGCGTCTCGTTGGCCGGGGCGCCGATGCGCTCGGCGATCTCGGGGATGGTCAGCGGCCCGTCGGCCAGGGCGGCCAGGATCGGGGCGTGCATGAGGGGTTCCTCGCGGATGACCTCACGGGTCGGCCGGAGCGGCGGCCGGACTGATGGGTTGTCGAGCAGCGTGCTCATGCCACGGGCTCCTTGTCGCGTTCGGGGACGAGGCCGTCGATGGCGGCCTTCATCTGGGCGTCGGTATAGCCGAGGAGGTCGATCGCGTCCTCGGGGCAGTAGGGCGCGCATCCGCCGCATCCCTTGCAGACGGCTGCGGCGATCACGGCCTTGTGGCCCTCGTCGCAGACATAGGTCGAGATGGCGTCATAGGGGCACGACGTCAAGCAGGCGTCACACCCGGTGCACCTGTCCTCGTGGACCGTGGCCACCAGCGGGTCGAGCTCGGCGAAACCCTTCTTGAGCAACGCCGCGCTCTGGGCGACGGCCGCGAGACCCGAGGCCACGCTCTCCGGCGCGGTCTTGGGGCCCTGGCAGGCACCGGCGATGAGAACGCCGTCCACAACGGTCTCGACCGGGCGCAGCTTGGGGTGGATCTCGTTGTAGAACCCGTCGCTGCCCAGTGGCAGCTTGAGCAGGTCGGTGAGGCCGACGTTCTTGCGCGGCACCATGCCGGTCACCAGGACCACCAGGTCGACCGGCAAGGTCACCTCGGTGCCCTCGGTGAGGATGTCGGTGGTCGTGACGAGGAGCTGGCCCTTGTCGGTGCGGGTCACCGACGGCGGCGTGTCGTCGGGGTACTTCATGAAGACCGAGCCCGCCTTGCGGGAGTCGGTGTACATGAGCTCGTGCTTCCCATAGGCCCGGATGTCGCGGTTGAGGTGGTACTGCTTGACCGTCGGGTCGAGCGTGGCGAGCTCCAGCGACGAGTGCAGCGTGGCGGCGCAGCAGAACTTCGAGCAGTACTCGTTGCCACCGGCCTCTTGCCGGCTGCCCACGCAATAGACGTAGGCGACCGACTTCACGGGGCGGCCGTGATAGCTGACCGGCCCGTCGGCCCCGTCGACGAGGCTCTTGTACTCCGGTAGGGTCACGACGCCCTCGATGCCATAGCCGAACTCGCCATTTTCCGGCTCATAGCTGTCGAACCCCGTCGCCACCACGATCGTGCCCACCTCGGTCGGGATGACCTCGGTCGAGCCGTCCTGCTTGGTGATGGTGACCTCGGCGACGTAGTTGCCGAACGAGCCGGACTTGCCGGTGATCTCGGCGTTGGTCCACACCGTGATCTGGGGTCGCACGGCGATGTCGTGGACCAGCTGGTCGATCTGCTCACGCCCCGACTTCCCCTCCGGGAACATCGGGCCGAAGGTCCCGACCCAGCCGCCCAGCGAGCTCTCCTTCTCGACGAGGAAGACACTCAGCCCCACATCGGCCAGGCCGACCGCGGCGCGCAGTCCAGCGACGCCGCCGCCGACGACCATCGCCTTGGGCTGGGTCTCGACGACCAGCGGGACCAGCGGCTCGGACAGCCGGGTCTTGTTGACGCCCGACTTGACCAGGCCGATGACCTTCTCGGTCGCGCCCTTGAAGTCGTCGGTGTGCGCCCACGACCCTTGCTCGCGCACGTTGACCTGCGTGTAGTTGTAGGGGTTCAGGTCCGCCCGCTTGGACACGTTGCGGAACGTGACCTGGTGCAGCTTGGGCGAGCAGGAGGCCACCACCAGACCGTCCAGTCCCTTGCTCTGGATGTCGGCGATCATGTCCTTCTGGGTGCCGTCGGAGCAGGCGAACATCGTGGTCTCGGCGACCACCACGTCCGGGTCGTCCGCGAGTGCGTCGGCGACCGCCTGGACGTCGACGTAGTCGGAGATGTTGCCGCCGCAGTGACAGATGTAGACACCGATGCGGCGCTGCTGACCTTCGACCGGCTCGATCGGCAGGTCGATCCGGGTGGGCTCCCGGCCCTCGTCCATCGGGGTCCCGGCCTCGAGCTCCTCGCTCATGCCAGCACCTCCTCTCCGGCAGTGGCGTGCTCCGACAGGTGGGCGGCGACCTGGGCCACCGCGGCTCCTGCGTGGAGGATCGTGTCGACGATGTCCTTGGCGCCGGCAGCCGTGCCGGCCACGAAGACACCGGGGATGTCGGTGCGGCCCGGGTCCAGCGGCTCGCTCGGCTCGGCCACGTAGTGGTACTCGTCCAGGCCGAGGTCGGCGTCCACGAACAGCTTCTCGACATCGCGGTTGGGCTGGATGCCCACGGCGAGGACGACGAGGTCGTACTCTCGGTCGACGATCCCGCCGCCGTTCTCGATGTCCTCGTAGCGCAGGACAAGGTCGCCGTTCTCCTGCTCGGTGATCTTGGAGACGCGGCCCTTGATGTATTCCGCGCCCATGTCCTTGGCCTGCTGGTAGAACTCGTCGTAGCGCTTGCCCGCCGCGCGCATGTCCATGTAGTGCATGCTCACGTCGGCCAGGGGCAGCGAGCCCATGATCAGCTGGTTCTGCTTGATCGAGTACATGCAGCAGAACTTCGAGCACAGCTCGTTGCCGACCTGCTTGTCCCGCGATCCGGTGCACGACACATAGGCGATGCGGTCGGGGACCTTGCCGTCGCTCGGCCGCAGGATCGTGTTGTAGGGGCGGGTCGGTGCGAGCAGACGATCCATCTGCATGCCGGTGATCACGTTGGCGTAGGTCCCGAACCCGTACTCGGGCTTGAGGTCCGCCGCGAACAGCTTGTGGCCGGTCGAGACGACGACCGCCCCGACCTCGAGCTCCTGGATCTTGTCGCGCTGGGTGAAGTCGATGCAGTCGGCCGGGCAGGCCTCCACGCACTGGTTGCACTCCGAACAGACACCGCAGTCCAGGCAGCTGCCTGCGCCGGCGTGGGCCTCGTCGTCGGTGAGCGCCGCCTCGATCTCGCTGAAGTCGGTCGGGTTCTTCACCAGGCTGACCTCGGCCTTGATGGGGTTGCGGTGGCCGTAGGCGGCCTGTCGGCGGAGCACGGTGTCGTGGTCGACCGTCGCGAGGCGGTCGTCCAGCGCCGTGAAGCCGGTGAGCGGCTGCTCGTTGAGCCACCGGTCCACCATGTGCGCCGCCCGGCGCCCGGCGCCGATCGCGGTGGTGATGTCGGTCGCGCCCGTCGTCACGTCGCCCGCGGCGAAGAGGTAGGGCACCTCGCTCTGGAGCGTGTGCGGGTCGACCTGGATCCGGTCGCTGCGGCCGGTGCCCGCCACGTCGGCGTAGAGAGCCGGCTCGGGGCTCATACCGATCGTGGAGATGATCACGTCGCAGTCGCGGACATAGTCGCTGCCGGTGACGGGCTCGGGGCTGCGGCGCCCGGAGGCGTCGGGGGCGCCGAGCTGCATCTTCTGCAGCTTGATCCCGGTGACCTTGCCGTCGGCCGTGACGACCTCGGTCGGGGACACGAGGAGCTCGAACACAGCGCCCTCGGCCTCGGCGTCGTCGGACTCGACGTGGTGGGCCGGCATCTCGGAGCGACCGCGGCGATAGACGACGCGGGCCTCGGCCGCGCCGAGGCGCAGCGACACCCGGGCGGCGTCCATGGCCACGTTGCCACCGCCGACGATGACCACGCGCTTGCCGGCCAGGTCGGGAGCGTTGTCGTTGGCCACGTCGTTGAGGAAGTCCAGCCCGTTGACCGAGCCTTCCGCGTCCTCACCGGGGACGCCCATCCGCGAGGCGACCTGGGTGCCCGTCGCGACGATGACAGCGTCGTACCCCTGGCCCTTGAGGGCCACGAGGTCGTCGACGGCGCTGTCGCACTCGATCTCCACACCGAGGGAGGTCAGGTTGGCGATGTCGGCGTCGACGACCTCGTGCGGCAGCCGGTAGACCGGGATCGCGTGGCGCAGGAACCCACCAGGCGCCGACCGCTTCTCCAGGATCTTGACCGCATAGCCCTTGCGGGCCAACTGCCACGCCGCGGTGAGACCCGCGGGGCCGGAACCTACGATGACCACGCTCTTGCCGTTGGGCTCCTCGACCTCGATCGCGGGGCCGTCGCCGGCGTTCTCATAGTGCTTGTCGGCCGCGAACCGCTTGATCAGGCGGATCGGGACGGCGCCCTCCAGCTTGGTGCGGGTGCACTCGCTCTCACACGGTGCATAGCAGGCCCGCCCGAGCGTGCCGACCAGGGGCGTCGCGTCGAGGACCAGCTTGAAGGCCTCCTCGTGCTTGCCGCTGCGGACCAGCGAGACATAGCCGTGGGCCTTGATGCCGGCGGGGCACTCGCCGGTGCACGGTGAGGTGCCCACCCGGTCGAGAACCGCCTTCTTGGGCACGGCCTGCGGGAAGGCGATGTAGGCCGCGCGCCGCGCCGCGAGGTCGGCGTTGAACTGGTCCGGAACGGCGACGGTGCAGGCGCGCTCGCAGTCCTGGCAGCCGGTGCAGGCGTCCCAGTCGACGAAGCGGGCGTGGTTCTTCACCGTGGCGGTGAAGCGGCCCTGGGTGCCGCGCTTGATGCCGAGCACCTCGCTGTAGGCCATCGTCGTGATGTTCGGGTGGTTGATCGTCGATGACATCTTCGGTCCGGAGATGCAGCTGGCGCAGTCCAGGGTCGGGAAGACCTTGCTGAGCAGGATCATCCGTCCGCCGACGCTGGCTTCTTTCTCGACCAGCAGGACCTTGTAGCCCATGTCGCCCAGTTTGAGCGAGGACTCCATGCCTCCGATTCCGCTGCCGATGACGAGGACGTCGTAGTCCATGAGTCACTCCATAGTTCTGGTGGGTCGCGACGACCCCGCCGGCCCGGTGTGGCGTTCCGGGCAAGCGTGAGGCGGGGCCGTCGCGCGGGGGGTGGTCCTAGATGAAGAGGTTGACGTTCGCCTCGTCGGCCTCGCCCAGGTAGGTGGCGACGCCGGCATAGTCGATGCCGTCGATCAGGTCTTCCTTCGCGAAGCCCATGACATCCATGGACATCGTGCAGGCGATCATCTGGATCTCCTGCTCGATGGCGGTGTCGCGCATCTGCTCGATCGAGTCGACGTTCTGCTCGTGCA
Organism: Nocardioidaceae bacterium; assembly: GCA_020438665.1. Next base: position 11,747 of record JAGQUE010000335.1, read on the forward strand.
TGACCTTCTTCATCAGGCGCGAGCCCATGCCGCCCATGTTCATCCGCGACAGCCCAGCATCGCTGGGGGTCTTGGGGAGCATCTTGGCGAACATCTTCTGGACCGTGCTCTTGCCGGATCCGGTGCCGGTCACGCCGTCCTTGCGCAGCGCGTTGAGTCCCCAGAAGGTGAAGAACATCGTGACGTCGTCACCCATGGCGGCTGCGCCGTTCGCGATCACGAAGGCGGCCAGCATCTTGTCGAGATCTCCACTGAAGACGATGATCGTCTTCTTGGTCGTGTCCACTTGTTCGGCTTTCGTTGTCAGGTCCGCCGGCTCATCCCACCGGCACCGGGACAGGGCCCAGTGCGGTGAGCGACTCGGAGAACTCGCGCATGTAGTTGACGAAGGGTTCGGCGCAGACCGAGCAGACGGCGGCCATCTTGAGGCGTGCCGGCTCGATGCCCTTCTCCTTCATGGCCTCCTGGGCGGCAGCGGCGATCTTGGCGGTGCGCTCGGCGCAGTCCGCGAGGAAGGCGCACTCCTCACCGTCGGAGGCGAGGAACACCCCGTCGATCCCGCGTTCGAAGGCGTGCACGATCCAGCTCGGCTTGATGCCGCTGCTGCACGGGACGCTCAGCGTCGAGACCGACGCGGAGTAGTGCAGGTGACGGCTGCCGGCGAGATCGATGCCGGGGTCGGAGATGTTGTTGGTCGAGAAGACAAGGATGGTGGGCGTGAACCCGCCCTCCGAGTGGTCGGACACGGCAGGACTCACTTCATCTTCTTGAGGTACAGCTTCAGGTAGCCGGCGTCCTCGTAGTGACCCATGTAGTCGTGGCCCATCTTCTTCGACCAGGCCGGCAGGTCCTTGAGCGTGCCGGAGTCGGTCGCGAGAACCTCCATGACGCCGCCGACGGGAACGCCGCCGATGGCCTTCTTGGCCGCGAGGATCGGGCCGGGGCAGGAGGTGCCGCGTGCGTCGACCGTGGTGTCGGCGGTGATGGCCATGAGTTCTTCGGTGCTGACGGTCATGATGCTTCCTTCACGAGAGGGTGGGCAGGCTCGCGCACACCCGATCAGCGGGTGTGCGGGCTCTTGGCCCGGTGAGGGCGCCTGGTCGGCGCCAGGTTGAGGAGTGCCTGAGTGAGGCAGTCGCCGTCGATGAAGGTCCGGTGGGGTGCGTCATCGACGGTGGGGTCAACCTGGCGCAGCGCCACTCTTGGACGTGTGTCTGCGATGCGTTCTCGGCATCGAGCAGCCACGCGTCCGGCGCCGACGAAGGGCGCATCGGAAGCGACGAGGGCACAGACGCATCGACCGGGGAGCGGGGCGCCGTGTGTGCGGGCCCGCGGGAATCCCCGGTCGGTTACTCACGAGTCCTAGCCAATGACGAAATACCCCCCGGGGCAAGCGGAACGGCCCAACAATTCATGTGAATCCACTCACAAGCGGGTAAAGCCAGCGGAAATCGGACATGCCGGTCGACGTGCTCAGGCAGGGGACAGGCGCATGATCGGGATGCGGCGGCCGATGGCGTCCGTGCGGGTGCGGTAGTCGGCATAGCCGGGATAGACCTTGACCGCGAGGGCGAACAGCCGCTCTCGTTCCTGGGTGTCGGTGACCTCGGCGGCGGTGAAGGCGTGGCCGTTGAGCGTCGCCTCGGGGTGGGCCATCAGGTTGTGGTACCACGCGGGGTGCTTGTCGCGGCCGAAGCTGGAGGCGATGAGGATGACGTCGTCACCGTCGTGGAAGTAGAGGATCGGGTTCTCTCGCGGCTCCCCTGACTTGGCGCCGGTGGTGCCGAGGACGGCCGTGGGCAACGTCCCGACCATCCGGATCCGGCCCCTCGAACGACGCATCAGCCGAGCATCGATCGGCGCGGCGACGTGGATGCCGTACCAGCGACCGACGCTCGTGCGGCCGAAGGCGTGCAGCGCCCGGGTGAGGACCCCGTGCTGGCGGTTCGGGTCGACGTGACGCAGCTCCACGGCCCCGACCATAGCGCCGAGTCGTCACAGGATGCGACGACTCGGTGGGGGTGGGGGTGTGATCGGACGGGTTGGCAGGATGGGCGCATGACCTACACCGCCGCTGACGATCGCTACGACCACCTCGAGTACCGCTTCACCGGAACCAGTGGTTTGAAGCTGCCGGTGCTCTCGCTGGGGCTCTGGCAGAACTTCGGCACCGACCGTCCCGAGGAGACGCAGCGGGCGATCCTGCGCCGGGCCTTCGACCGGGGTGTGACGCACTTCGACCTGGCCAACAACTATGGGCCGCCCTATGGCCGCGCCGAGGAGAACTGGGGTCGCTACCTGCGCGACGACTTCGCGCCCTACCGCGACGAGCTCGTCATCTCGACCAAGGCCGGCTGGGACATGTGGCCGGGCCCCTATGGTCAGGGCGGCGGCTCGCGCAAGTACATGCTCGCCTCGCTCGACCAGTCCCTGAAGCGGATGGGGATGGACTTCGTCGACATCTTCTATAGCCACCGTTTCGACTCCGAGACGCCTCTCGAGGAGACGATGATGGCGCTCGACCACGCGGTCCGGACGGGCCGGGCCCTCTATGTCGGCATCTCGTCCTACTCCGCGAGCAAGACCCGCGAGGCGGCGTCGATCGCCCGCGAGCTGGGGACGCCGTTGCTGATCCACCAGCCGAGCTACAACATGTTCAACCGGTGGATCGAGGAGGACCTGCTCGACGAGCTCGAGGCGCAGGGCATGGGGTGCATCGGCTTCACCGCCCTGGCGCAAGGGCTGCTCACCGACCGCTACCTCGGTGGTGACATCCCGGCCGACTCCCGGGCAGCACGGGAGGGGTCGTCGATGCCGACGTTCGACGAGTCGGTCCTCGACCGGGTCCGTGCCCTCAGCGCGATCGCGGAGTCCCGCGGCCAGAGGCTGGCCCAGCTGGCGCTGCAGTGGGCGTTGCGAGACCCGCGGATGACCTCGCTGGTCATGGGCGCCTCGTCGATCGAGCAGCTCGACCTGAACCTCGACGCCATGGACTTCCCGCCGCTGACCGACGACGAGCTCGCGGCCATCGACGAGTACGCCGTCGACGGTTCGGTCAACCTGTGGGCCAAGCAGACGGAGGACTGACCAGGCGCTGACCCTTCGACATTAACTTGCCGAGTTGACAAATAATCACATCGGGCTCATATTAGGTCGTAACGACAAGATATGAGGAGGCGGCCATGGCCACCATCACCCGCTACCCGTTCGCCCGGCACCTCACCGGTGCGGCCACCACCTATGTGCAGCTGATCAAGCGCGGCCACGTCCGTCGGGAGGGCGTGGGTGGCTCGTTCTGGTTCCGGCCGCTGGGATCGGTGCTCTCCGAGGTTCCGGTCGACGACCGGGAGCTGCCCATGCTGTTCCACGGCCGCACGCAGGACTTCTTCGACGTGGCGGTCCAGGGGACCATCACCTATCGGGTCGTCGACCCGGCCCTGGCCGCCAGCCGGCTGGACTTCTCGGTGCATCCGGCGAGCGGCGCGTGGAACGGCCGCCCCCTCGACCAGCTCGCCGCGCTGCTCACGGAGACGGCCCAGCAGCAGACGGTGGAGCTGCTGACCCGGCACACGTTGACCCAGGCCATCGCCGGCGGCGTGGCCGCGACCCGTGAGGCCATCGCGGCCGGGCTCGGGGACGATGCCCGCCTCGCCGACACCGGCGTGCGGGTCATCGACGTGCGCATCGTCGCGATCCGGCCCGAGCCGGACGTTGAGAAGGCGCTCCAGACGCCCGCCCGCGAGCTGGTCCAGCAGGAGGCGGACAAGGCGACGTTCGAACGCCGGGCCGTTGCCGTCGAGCGCGAGGCCGCGATCGGCGAGAACGAGCTTGCCAACCAGATCGAGCTGGCTCGACGGGAGGAGGAGCTGGTCGCCCAGCGTGGCCAGAACGACCGCCGCGCCGCCGAGCTCGACGCGGCCACCCGCGCCGTCGCGTCCAAGGCCGAGACCGAGGCGATGGTCGAGCGCGCCCACGCCCAGGCCGAGTCCGTCGAGCTGGTCGGCGCGGCCGAGGCCGGCGCCGAGGCGGCCCGGTTGGCGGCGTACGCCGACCTGCCGCGCGAGGTCGTGCTGGGACTCGCCCTCAAGGAGCTGGCCGGCAACATGCCCGACCTCAAGAGTCTTGTCGTGGCCCCGGACGCCCTGGCGGCGCTGCTCGCGCGGCTGGCTCCCGGCCACGAGGCGGCGTGAGATGACGGCCCCGCGCGTCGTGGTCGTCCACCGGACGTCGGAGTATGAGACCCTGCTCGGTCGGCACGGGACCCGGGGGCAGGCGGCGTTCTTCCTCAACGGACGCGGTCGAGACCTCGAGGAGGTCGAGCAGCGGCACTCGGCACTCGCGGCCGGGCTCCAGCGAGTCTCTGCGGCGATCCCGCTGGACTGGCGGCGCTCCTCGGTGGAGCGGGCCGACCTGGCCGGCTATCCGTTCACCCCCGACGACCTCGTGGTCGTCGTCGGCCAGGACGGGCTCGTGGCCAACGTCGCGAAGTATCTTGACGGTCAGCCCGTCGTCGGTATCAACCCCGACCCCGACGCCATCGCCGGTGTGCTGACCCGCCACGAGCCCGCCGCGGCTGCCGACCTGCTCCGCGGCGTCGCCCGGTCGCGCACGAGCGTCGAGGAGCGGGCGATGGTGCGGCTCGCCGCCGACGACGGCCAGGAGCTGCTCGCGCTCAACGAGGTGTACGTCGGCCACGCGTCCCACCAGACGGCCCGCTACCGCCTCGGCTGGGATGACGTCGAGGAGCGGCAGGCCTCGTCCGGCATCATCATCGGCACCGGGACCGGGGCGACCGGTTGGTGCCTCTCGGCGTGGTCGGAGCGGGAGCGGCTCATCGAGCTGCCCGGGCCGCTCAGCCGTGAGCTGGCCTGGTTCGTGCGGGAGGCGTGGCCCTCACCGACGTCGGGGACGACCCTCACCCAGGGCCTGCTGGTCGACGACGAGCTCCGCATCGACGTCGAGTCCGACCGCCTCGTCGCGTTCGGGGACGGGATCGAGGCGGACCGGCTCGAGCTGACCTGGGGTCAGCGGGTCACCGTGGCGCGGGCCGAGCGCGTGCTTCGGCTGGTCTGACCGCGGGTCGGCTGGCCTGCTCGCGCCGGCTCGGGAGCGTCGTACAGGCGCAGCGCCATCAGCGGGCACGCGGCCACCGCGTGCTCGGCGTGCTCGAGCAGGGCGCGGGGGACCGCGGGGTCCTTCTCGCCCGTGCGGGACAGGGGGAACCCCCAGTCGTCTTGTGTGTAGAGCTCCGGCAACAGCTCCGCACACGAGCCGTGACCGTCGCAACGGGTCCAGTCGACGTGGATGCGCTTCATCGCCGCGCTCCCCTCTCGCTCGGGCACCAGCCGGCCAGGTGGGCGGCCACGTGGTCGTCGAAGGTCGACAGGGTCGACCCGATCATCCGGGCCGTGCCGTCCGGGTGGGCGCAGGCACCCCGCCCCGTGACCAGACCCCGGAGCCGCTCGATCTCGGCCGGGAGCCGCTGGTCGCGGACGCCGTCGGCGAGCCGCCGCAGGGAGTCGGCCAGCCGGGGGAGGCCGTTGATGCAAGGACCGCACTGGGCGGCCGACTCGCCGGCGAGGTAGCCCGCGATGTCGGCGGCCGCCGTGATGGGGCACGTGTGGGTGTCGAGGACATAGAGGATGCCGGCGCCCACGCTCGCGTTGAACGGCGCCAGTGCGGCGCGCGTCATGGGCGTGTGCAGCGCGTCGGCCGGCACCCAGGCGCCGTGGTAGCCGCCGACCAGGACCGCCGCGAGGTCGGGGGTGGGCCCGGCCGGAGCGAGGATGTCGCCGAGCGGAGTTCCTCGCTCCGCCTCGACCACTCCAGGCCGGGCCACGGCGCCGCTGATGGTGAACAGCGACGTCCCCGGGTCCTCCGCCGTGCCGGCGCTGCGGAACGACGCCGCACCGAAGCGTGCGGCCAGCGCCAGATGTGCCAGGGTCTCGGCGTTGGACACCAGCGTGGGTCGGGCGTCGACGCCCCGGTCGGTCACCCGCGTCAGCGGGTCGCGGGGCACCGCCGGACGGCCCTCGATCTGGTTGAGCAGGGCCGACTCCTGGCCGGCCACGAAGCCACCCTGGAGGTGGAGGATCTCGATGTGACGGCGCGTCGCCGCCGCCTCGAAGACGGGGTGAGGGTCGATCTCGGGGCCGACAGCGAGCACCATCCGGTGCGCCTTGAGCGCCCGACCCACCAGCTCGAGCCCGTCGAGCACCAGCTCGGGGGACCGGGTCAGCAGCACGGCGTCCTTGTGGCTGAGCGGCTCGCCCTCCATGCCGTTCGCGACCACGACGGGCCGGCGCCGACCGGTCGCCACCGCGTGCATCTTGATGGCGGTCGGGAAGCCTGCCCCGCCCCGGCCCGTGAGGCCGCAGGCCTCGACGAGGTCGATGAGCTGGCGCTCGGACAGCTGGGGAAGGCGGCCCAGCGGGCCGGGGTCGAGCAGGCGGTGGGGGCGTGGCGGAGCGTCACCCCGGATGTCGGTGGTCGTCATGGCTCAGGCCTGCCTCTCGTGGGGAAGGACGCGGGGGATGCGCTGCTGCCAGCCGCGGTTGCGGAACGACGGGAGCAGTCGCCAGGTCACCGTGCCGGCTACGGCCGCCGTACTGACCGCGGCGAAGCCGAGCATCCAGGGTGAGCTGGCGTCGGTGCCGTTGCCGAGGGCGTGGACCAGGGCGATCGGCCACAGGGCATAGGTCGCCCAGTGCACGGCCTTGAACACGCGCGGGCCGACCTTGTGGCGCAGCAGGCTGACCACCGTGACGATCGCCAGCAGGTCCAGCGCCAGGGTGCCGAGGCCCTGCCAGACCGGCTTGACGGCACCGAGGAAGGGCAGCAGCACGTCGGCGACCTTGAGCTGGGCGTAGGGGTCGAACATCAACGTGCCCACGTGAGCCGCGACGAGCGCGGTGCCGGTGAGGGCCGCGGTCTTGTGGAGGTCGGTGGCGCCGAACCGGCCGAGGCCGGGGAGCGGTCGACCCGACCGCGTGATGATGCCGAGGACGATGGAGAGGGTGAACATCGCCAAGGCGACGATGCCGGTCCCTCGTCCGAGAGCCCAGAGTGCCTCGTTCATGCTGCGTCTTCCTCTGTCGGCCAGCCACCCAGCAGGTGGACGTGGCAGTCGTGATCGACCAGCCGGGCCGGCAGGTCGTGGGTGGCCAGCCAGGCGGCGCCGTCGGCGCCCTTGGCGATGGTGGCGGTGGCGGCCGCGTTGGCGACCGAGCAGGTGTCGGCCACCACGGTGACCGAGCGCCAGGGGGAGGCGGCGGGACGGGAGGTGCGCGGGTCCACCACGTGGTGGGCGACCTCGCCACCCCGCCGCCAGGTGCGCCGGACGGTACTGGACGTGGCGACGGCGGCCCCGTCCGGCAGCACGATCTGGGACGCCGGGTCCTCCGGCGTGTCCTGGACGTCGATGACCCAGCCCTCGGCCGGGCCGCGGCCCGCCGTGGCGATGTCCCCGCCCAGCGACACCAGCACGCCGCAGCCGAGCAGGGCCGCGACCTCGGTGGCGCAGAGGTCCGCGGCGACGGCCTTGGCGGTGGCGCCGAGGTCGAGGACCAGCCCGCGCGGCATCGTCAGCTCGATGCCCTGCGGGGTGGTGGCGAGGCGCAGTCGGCGCCAGCCCGGCGTACGGCGGACGACGGCGACCGGGCGAGCGCCGGTCAGGTCGAGGGAGGCGATGTCGCGGTCATAGCCGAGGTCGCTCAGCGTCGAGCCGACGGTGGGATCGACCGCGCCGCCGGTCCAGTCGGCCGCGTCGAGAGCCTCCTCGAGGAGGCCGGCCAGGACCGGGGAGATCGGGTGGGTCTCCTGGACGCTGGCAGCCAGCCGCATCACATCGCTGTCAGATCGGAAGCGGCTGGCCGCCAGCTCGATCTCGGCCAGCGTCTCGCGGACCAGGGCGAGTGCCGGCTCGAGAGCCTCGGGCTCGGTGACGACGAGGCGGGCCGTGGTGCTCCACAGCTCCCAGTCGAGGGCGGCGGTCGGGGTGGTCATGGTCGCTCAGGAACCGCTCGAGGTGGCGTGCGACTGGTTGTTGCTGCCGGAGCTGGAACCCCCGCCGAGCAGGCCGTTGAAGAACTTCTTCACTCCGCTCTGGTGGCTGGCGCTGCCGGTGTTGCCGTTGCTGGTGGAACGGGCGTGCGTCCCGGTGCCGGTCGCGGTGTCGGTCTGCTGGTTGCTCGTGGCGATCTGGTTGCCGACCAGTGCGCTGCCGACGCCCACGGACGCGAACACCGCTCCGGCGACGAGCGCCGTGTTGACGCGGCGGGTGCGGGTGGTGGCTCGGTTGCGTGCTGAGGTCATGTCAACGACTGTGAACCCCGCTTCTGTGTGGTTCCTGTGAGGAGCCCCTGGGTCGCGTGTACGTCTCGTCAAGGGAACCTCAAGGCAGTCTGAAGACGGCCCTAGAGTGACGCAACAAGACCCCGATCGGCGGCGTTGTAGGGGTGTGAGCGCGATGGTGCGGGGGAGCGAGGTGGCGGCCGTGACGGTCGACTTCGCCGACTGGGTGGCGGCACGAGGGCCCTCGTTGCTGCGCCTGGCCTATCTCCTCACCGGCAGTAGCGCCGAGGCCGAGGACGTCGTCCAGGACGCGCTGTCGCGCGCGCTGCCACGCTGG
>JAGQUE010000336.1 GCA_020438665.1 Nocardioidaceae bacterium
CCTTCGCGACCATCCTCGCGGTGGTCGCCGGCCTGACCCTGGCGTCGTCCACCTCGGTGGCACACGACCTCTACAACTCGGTGTTCCGCAACGGCCAGGCCACGGACCGTGAGGAGATCCGGGTCGCCAAGATCACCGCGTTCATCCTCGGTGGCATCGCGATCGTGCTCGCCATCCCGGCGCAGAACCTCAACATCGCGTTCCTGGTGGCGCTCGCCTTCGCGGTGGCCGCCTCGGCGAACCTGCCGGCGATCATCTACAACATGTTCTGGCGGCGCTTCAACACCCGCGGCGCCGTGTGGAGCATCTATGGCGGCCTGATCAGCTCGCTCGGCCTGGTGTTCTTCAGCCCGGTCATGTCGGGCAAGGGCGTCGACGCGGTCACCGGCAAGAGCCTGTCGCTCTTCCCAGCGAGCGTGGACTTCTCCTGGTTCCCGCTGGAGAACCCCGCCATCGTGTCGGTCCCGATCGCGTTCTTCCTGGGCTGGCTCGGGACGGTCACGACCCGGGACCGGGAGGCCGTCATGGAGTTCGACGAGCTCGAGGTCCGCTCCCTGACCGGTGCGGGCGCCGAAGAGGCGATCTCGCACTGAGTCACCGACCGACGCACCCTCGGGGGTGCGCCGGCCAGCAAGTCCGCCGCCCGGCGGCAGGTCCCCCGTGGGGGAGCACCTGCCGCCGGGCGGTCACCATTGCGCACCGTCCGACCGCTCGTCGCAGGGTGGGCCGCGTTGGCCGCGCCGTACGCCTCACCCACTCGCCCCGGGCGGGCGGCGTCCGGCAGCGTGTGCGCAAACCTGGTGGGTGTGACCTCGACCACTAGGCTGAGAACCGGAGGGTCGCCCCGCTCACCGCGGCGCATCACGATCGACGAGGAGAACCACCGTGACCGAGCAGTCGTCCGAGACGCTGTCGAACCTGCTGCACGAGAACCGCCGCTTCGCGCCGCCTGAGGACCTGGCGACCAACGCCAACGTCACCGCCGAGGCCTATGAGCGCGCGGCCTCCGACCGCCTGGCCTTCTGGGAGGCCGCCGCCGAGCGGCTCGACTGGGGCCAGCGCTGGGACCAGGTCCTCGACTGGTCCAACCCGCCCTTCGCGAAGTGGTTCACCGGCGCCACCATCAATGCCTCGGTCAACTGCGTCGACCGCCACGTCGCCGCTGGACGCGGCGACAAGGTCGCCTTCCACTGGGTGGGCGAGCCCGAGGGCGACACCCGCGACATCACCTATGCCCAGCTCCAGGACGAGGTCTGCCAGGCCACCAACGCCCTCATCGAGCTGGGCGTCCAGAAGGGCGACCGGGTCGCCATCTACATGCCGATGATCCCCGAGACGGCGATCGCGATGCTCGCGTGCGCACGTCTCGGCGCACCCCACACGGTGGTCTTCGGTGGCTTCTCTGCCGACGCGCTCGCCTCCCGCATCGAGGACTGCGAGGCCAAGGTCGTCATCACCTCCGACGGCGGTTATCGCCGCGGCGCCCCCTCGGCCCTCAAGCCGGCCGTCGACGAGGCGTGCGACAAGGTCACCAAGGACGGGCAAGGCCTGGTCCGCAACGTGCTCGTCGTACGCCGCACCGGCCAGGAGGTCGCCTGGAACGACGAGCGCGACGTGTGGTGGCACGACGTGGTCGGCCGCCAGTCGACGACCCACGAGGCCGAGCTGCACGACTCCGAGCACCCGCTCTATGTCATGTACACCTCCGGCACCACCGGCAAGCCCAAGGGGATCCTCCACACCACCGGCGGCTATCTCGTCGGCACCTCCTACACCCACTGGGCGGTCTTCGACCTCAAGCCGGAGACCGACGTCTATTGGTGCACCGCCGACGTCGGGTGGGTGACCGGCCACTCCTACATGGTCTATGGCCCGCTCGCCAACGGCGTGACCCAGGTGATGTATGAAGGCACTCCCGACGCTCCCCACAAGGGCCGCTGGTGGGAGGTCATCGAGAAGTACGGCGTGACGATCTTCTACACCGCGCCGACCGCGATCCGGACCTTCATGAAGTGGGGCTCCGACATCCCCGCCGGCTATGACCTGTCCTCGGTCCGCCTGCTCGGGTCGGTCGGCGAGCCGATCAACCCCGAGGCCTATGTCTGGTACCGGGAGACCATCGGTGGCGGGACGGCCCCGATCGTCGATACCTGGTGGCAGACCGAGACCGGTCAGATCATGATCTCGCCGCTCCCCGGCGTGACCCACGGCAAGCCCGGCTCCGCGATGACCGCGCTGCCCGGCATCGCCGCCGACGTGGTCGACGACATGGCCGAGTCGGTGCCCAACGGCGCCGGCGGCTACCTCGTGCTCACGGAGCCGTGGCCGGCGATGCTGCGCACGCTGTGGGGCGACGACCAGCGGTTCGTCGACACCTATTGGTCGCGCTGGCCCGGCCTCTACTTCGCCGGCGACGGCGCCAAGAAGGACGAGGACGGCGACGTGTGGCTGCTCGGCCGTGTCGACGACGTCATGAACGTCTCGGGCCACCGGCTCTCGACGACCGAGATCGAGTCGGCGCTCGTGTCACACCCCAAGGTCGCCGAGGCGGCCGTCGTGGGGGCGTCCGACGAGATGACCGGCCAGGCCGTCTGCGCGTTCGTCATCCTGCGCGACGAGTTCAAGGAGGACGGCGACGGTGCCAACGGTGGGGACATCGTCACCGAGCTGCGCAACCATGTCGCCCACGAGATCGGCCCGATCGCCAAGCCGCGCCAGGTGATGATCGTCCCCGAGCTGCCCAAGACCCGCTC
>JAGQUE010000337.1 GCA_020438665.1 Nocardioidaceae bacterium
GCCGGCGACATCAGGGCCAGCCAGAGGCCACCGTCGGAGGCGAAGGACTTCTGCGGGGCGAAGTAGTAGGCATCGACCTGGGTCACGTCGACGGGCAGCCCGCCGGCGCCGGACGTGGCGTCGATCAGCACGAGCGCGCCGTCGGTGCCCGCCGGCCGGACGGCATCGGTCATGACCGCCGTCGAGGTCTCGTTGTGGGCCCACGCATAGACGTCGACGCCGTCCTCGGCGACGGCGACCGGCCGGGTGCCGGGGTCGCTGGCGATGATGCTCGGCTCGGCCAGCCAGGGCGCCGCCTTGGCGGCCTTGGCGAACTTGGAGGAGAACTCACCGAAGCTGAGGTGCTGGCTCTTGTCACGGATCAGGCCGTAGGTGGCGATGTCCCAGAACGCGGTCGCGCCGCCGTTGCCGAGCACGACCTCATAGCCGTCGGGCAGCCCGAAGAGGGTGGCCACGCCCTCGCGGACCCGGCCGACGAGGTTCTTGACCGGGGCCTGCCGGTGGGAGGTGCCCATCAGCGAGGTGCCGGTGGCGGCGAGCGCATCGAGATGGGCGGGGTCGATCTTGGACGGCCCGGCACCGAAGCGCCCGTCGGCGGGCAGCAGATCGGTGGGGATGGTGAGGGCCGTGGCGTCGGCGGTCATGGGGGCAACCTTTCGGGTGATCCGGGTGGGGTGCCTGACGACGCTGTCGGCCCGTCTATTCTGGCACCCGCCATGACGATCCTCCGCCCCAGGACCCACACGTGAACACCTCGTCGGATGTGACCTTCGTCCGGGTCTCGCCGACCCACCCCGACGCGGAGGTGCTCATCGAGGAGGTCCAGCAGGAGTACCTCGTCCGCTATGGCAGCCGCGACGAGACCCCCGTCGACCCCGCCGAGTTCGAGCCGCCCCACGGTGTCTTCTTCGTCGGCTACCTCGGCGACGACCCGGTCGTCACCGGCGCCTGGCGCCGCCGCCGCGACGTGACCGCCCAGGGCACCGACGACGCGGCCGAGGTCAAGCGGATGTATGTCAGCCCGCGGGCCCGTGGCCTCGGGCTCGCCCGGGCGATGCTCGCGCACCTCGAGGACACCGCTCGGATCGCGGGCGCCGAGGTGATGATCCTCGAGAGCGGGACCGGCCAGCCGGAGGCCCTGGCACTCTACGAGTCGGCGGGCTACACCCGGATCCCGGGCTTCGCGTTCCACAAGGACTCCCCGCGCAACCGCTCCTACGCCCGTCGCCTCTGATCCCAAGGTGAGCTTCGCCCCCGCGAGCTGGGCCCTGCTGGCTCTCAGCCGTAGTGCGGCAGGTCGGCGAAGTCCTTCTCGACGATGGCCAGGTCCTCCGGGTCCTCGATCGGTACGGCGCGCGCGGCCGCCATGGCGGCATCGCCGTCCGTCGTGCGACCGAGCGCCCACAGCGCCCGGGCCCGAGCCTCGTGGACGTAGGCCAGGTCGAAGTCGGCGATGTCGTGCTCGCGACAGAGGGCGAGTGCTTCCTCGCAGGTGACGAGCGCGCGCTCGGGCTGGCGCGTCGCGACCAGCGCCCGCGCGACCATGTAGCGCGCGCGGATCTCGTTGGCGGGCCCGGCGCCGGTGGCACGCTGCCAGTGGTAGGCCGAGGTATAGGCCCGCCGCAGCAGGTCCTCGTCGTCGTCGGGGCTGCGGTCGGGCTTGCCGAGCAGGTCCCAGACGCTGTTGTTGGCCTCGACACCCTGGCGACGGTGCCAGTCGCCGTTCGGCGACTCGCTCACCGGCAGGGTGGCTTCAGCCCGGGGGAGGGGGCGTCCGGTCTCGAGCAGGGTCTTCATGCTGTCCAGGATCCACACCCAGCCGTCCTTGACGTTGGCCCAGGTGAGCGGGCTCATCGCCAGGTCGCCGTGGACGAGTCGGACCCGGGTCAGCTCGGGGCCGACCTGCTCGACGGTCCACTCCACGCGGCTCGGCGGCTCCTCGGCCATCGCGGCGTCATAGAGGACGTGCCAGGTCTGCACGAACCGTCCGGGTCCGTCACCGGGCGGCGTCAGCTCCTCGATCACGCCGTCGACGGCGCCCTCGCCATCGGCGGTGACGGTGCGATAGGGCTGTCCCGCCTCGGGCGGGGCGACGAAGGAGGTGCCGTGGAAGTAGCGGCGCGTCCACTCCGAGTCGGTGATCGCCTGCCAGACCCGGTCGGCGGTGGCGTTGATATAGATCTGATAGACGTGCGTGGTGACGGCCATGGTCAGGCCTCCTGTTCCTGCTGGTCGAGGTGGAGCTCGAGACTGACGAGGGCCGAGGTGAAGCGGGCGGCGTACTTGCTGATCCACCGGTTGGCGATCTGCTCGATCGGGACCGGGTTGAGGTGCAGGGTGCGGGTCCGGCCGCGCTTGAGGCCGATCACCAGGCCGGCGTCCTCGAGGACGCCGAGGTGCTTCATCACGCCGAACCGGCTCATGGAGTCGGCGAACCGCTCGGCCAGCTCGCCGACCGTCTGCCCGTCACGCTCGAAGAGCGCGTCGAGGATCTCCCGTCGGGTCGGGTCGGCGAGGGCACGGAACACCTCATCCATGAGGGGGAGAATAGGTGACCATTTGGTCACATGTCAAGGAGCGGACCGGGCCGAGCGAGATCGGATGCTGCTCCCCCAGCCCACCTGTTGACGCGCTGGCGCTGATGGCCTGACGCCACGGGCCGCCGAGCCCTACCATCCCGCCATGGGCATCTTCGGTGGTGGGGACGGGTCGCGCGAGGACTACCTCGCCCTCGAGGCGCGGGTGGCGTCGCTCGAGGCGGCCGTGGCCAAGCTGTCGGCCATCCTGGCCGGGGGAGCGCCGCCGAGCGCAGCGCCGGGCGAGGTGCCCTATGCGGGCGCGTCGTCCGCAGTCGGGGCGCCCTGGGACGCCGAGGCCCGCGCCCTCAAGGCACAGGGCAAAGCCATCGCGGCCATCAAGCTCGTCCGGGAGGCCACCCACTGGGGCCTCAAGGAGGCCAAGGACTACGTCGACCGGCTCTGAGCCTCGAATCGGTGACTCGAGGCTGAGGTCGGGTCACGCGTGGGACCAGTCGGGGTTCCACCCCTCCACCGCACTCGCCGACCGGCTCGCCGGGCCGGTATAGATCGCGGACGGCCGGATCAGCCGGCCGGTGCGCTTCTGCTCGAGGATGTGCGCCGACCAGCCGGCCGCGCGGGCGCACGTGAACATCGAGGTGAACATCGGCGCCGGGACCTCGGCGAAGTCGAGCACGATCGCCGCCCAGAACTCGACGTTGGTCTCGAGCACCCGGTCGGGCCTGCGGGAGCGCAGCTCCTCGAGGGCGGCCTTCTCCAGCGCCTCGGCCACCTCGAAGCGAGGAGCGTCGAGCTCGCGCGCCGTACGACGCAGCACGCGGGCGCGGGGGTCCTCGGCGCGATAGACGCGGT
>JAGQUE010000338.1 GCA_020438665.1 Nocardioidaceae bacterium
AGAAGAGGACGTCCTCGGCCTTGGCGCGGGCGATCTGGTCGGCCAGGAAGTCGCCCAGCTTGGCGACATCGAGGAAGGTGCCGTCGACGACCTCACCGGCGAGCACCTCGAGGCCGTCCTTGAGCACCGTGACGGTGCCGTCGGTGGCGACGTGCTCGATGCGCAGGGTGTCGTCGGCCGCGAGCACGACCGACTTCTCGTTGGAGCGGAAGTCGTCGTGACCCATCGTGGCCACGTTGGTCTTGGAGTCGCCGCTCCACGCCCCCATGCGGTGGGGGTGGTTGCGGGCGTAGTTCTTGACCGACGCCGGCGCCCGGCGGTCGGAGTTGCCCTGGCGCAGGACCGGGTTGACCGCGGAGCCCTTGACCTTGTCATAGCGAGCGCGCACGTCGCGCTCCTCGTCGCTCTCGGGGTTGTCGGGGTAGTCCGGAAGGTCGAAGCCCTGCTCGCGCAGCTCGGTGATGGCGGCCTTGAGCTGAGGGATCGACGCGCTGATGTTGGGCAGCTTGATGATGTTCGCCTGCGGCTCCTCGGCCAGCACGCCCAGCTCGGCGAGCGCGTCGTCCACGCGCTGCTCGGCGGTCAGCCGCTCCGGGAAGTGGGCCAGGATCCGGCCGCTCAGGGAGATGTCACGGGTCACCACGGGTACGCCGGCCTGGGCGGCGTAGGCCCTGATGATCGGGAGCAGCGAGTAGGTCGCCAGCAGGGGCGCCTCGTCGGTGTGGGTGTAGATGATCTCGGGGGCCGATGCAGAGTCCGTCACCCGTGGGACGGTAGTCGGCCCGTGCCCGCGACGCGACAGGGGGGTCGGCGGGCGGACGCTCCCGGTCGCTGGACGGTCGCCGGAGGTGTACGTGAGGCTAGAGTGCAGACGTCCGACCCGGACCACCACCGTCGAAGGGGGACCCGATGACCGACTCGGTGCAGGAGACCACCGACCCCACGCTGGGCCAGAAGATCGCCGCCGAGGTGCTCGGCACGTTCGTCCTGGTGCTCTTCGGCGTGGGCGCCGCGATCATGAGCGGCGGTGACTACGTCGCCACCGGTCTCAGCTTCGGACTTGCCGTCATGGTCATGGCCTATGCCGTCGGCCGGATCTCCGGCGGCCACTTCAACCCCGCCGTCTCGGTCGGCGCCGCCGTCGGCGGCCGCATCTCGTGGCGCGACGCGCTGATCTATATCGGCGCCCAGCTCGGCGGCGCGATCGTCGCGGCGTTCACCCTCTGGCTGGTGCTGCGCGGCCTTCCCGAGCTCGCCCGCCCAGACGGCCTGGGCCAGAACTCCTTCGGCGACGCCGGCAGCGGTTTCGCCTGGTGGGCCGCGTTCCTGATCGAGCTCGTGATGACCGGGCTGTTCATCCTGGTGATCCTCGCCGTCACCGACGTGCGCAACGAGCACCCGGCCTTCGCGCCGCTGACGATCGGCCTGACGCTCTCGGTCATCCACTTCGCCTCGATGGGCGCCACCGGCACCTCGGTCAACCCGGCCCGCTCCATCGGCCCCGCTCTCTTCTCGGGCTCGGGCGATGCCATCGTCCAGCTCTGGCTCTTCATCCTCGCCCCGCTGCTGGGCGCGATCGGCGCCGGCGCCCTCTATCACGTGGTCTTCGGCCGCGCCGACGTGCCGGTCCCCGGGTCCGGGCTCCGGTTCAGTCGTCCTCCCCAGCAGCCGGCCTACCCCTCGGACGCCTACCAGCAGCAGTGGAACCAGGGCTACCCCCAGCAGTGGGGCGCCCCGCAGGGCTATCAGCAGCCCTACCCCGGCGCGGGCCAGGCGGCCCCGCCCGCGGGTGCCGCCTGGGACAACCAGCAGGGCTGGACCGGAGGCGGCGGCGCCCACGCCCAGGGCTGGGAGCAGCCGGCCCAGCAGGCGTGGCAGCAGCCCGCGGCGACTCCTCAGCCCGAGCAGCCCGCCGAGCCGGCGGGTCCTGGCGACTCCTGGGAGGGCCAGGCCTGGGAGGGTCAGCACGCCCAGTGGCAGCAGCCCGCACAGCCGTCCCAGCCGGTCACCCAACAGCCCTGGACCGACCCGTTCCCGCCGGCCCCGACCGAGCCCTACTGGTCCCAGCAGCTGCCCGAGAACTGGAACGACACCGGCCCCGAGGCCGATGACGACGAGGGCGGCCACACCCAGATCCGTCCGCCCCAGGCCCCCTGAGCCGACCGGACCCGGTCGACGACGGCCTCAGCCGGGCCGGTGGGCCGTCAGGGTCCACTGCTCGGTGACGGAGCCGGTGCTGAGGTCCGCGAGCAGCAGCCCGGTGCCGTCGGCGAACCACTGCCGTCCGGTGCTGCCGTCCAGCGACGACCCGGTGTCGATGACCAGCAGGTCGTCATGGGACTCGTTGCCGACCAGCTGGGTCGCCGCGAGCGTGATGACGTGGGCGTGCTGCTCATCGATGCCCGGCGCCGCAGCGACCTCATAGCCATCACCCACCCTCGGGTGGGCGGCCATCGCGAGACCCGCCTGGGCGCCGCCCTCGCCGGCCCGCCAGGAGACCACCCCGGTCGGTGACTCGACCCGGCGCCCGAAGAGCCACACGTTGCCGCGGGCGTCCTGGGCGTACGACGCCAGCTCGCGACGAAGGGTCGCCCCACGGTCGTCGGTGACCACGCTGAGCACCTGCGTCGTCGTCACCCCGGCCACCACGGCCGGCTCGGCCAGCACCTCGACGACGGCGCTGACCGGTCGCGGGGAAGGGGCGCCGGAGGCGATGTCATAGGTCCACCGCGACCCCGGTCGGAGCGGCAGCCACGGGTTGTCGATCGTGGCGACGAAGTCGCGGGGCTCGGGCGAGGCCGTCGGGATCTGCAGCTCGTCGACGCCGGTCGGCGGCGCGATGCCCGCGCTGCCGCCGCAGCCTGCCAGCACCATCGTGGCGGCCGCGAGCGCCAGTCCCCGGGTGGCCGACCACAGCCGGGGACGGGGGTGCGCTGGCATGCGGCCAAGCATGCCTCACCCGCAGTCGAGGCCGTGCATGGCCGCTGCTAGCGTCGGAGCAGCAACCGTCTTCCGTGAGGAGTCCCCGTGAGCACCTCCCCCGTCAAGGTCGCGGTCACCGGCGCGGCCGGCCAGATCTGCTACAGCCTGCTGTTCCGCCTCGCCAGCGGCGCGCTGCTGGGCCCCGACCGTCCGATCGAGCTGCGTCTGCTCGAGATCGAGCCCGCGCTCAAGGCCCTCGAAGGGGTCGTGATGGAGCTCGACGACTGCGCGTTCCCGACGCTGGCCAACGTCGAGATCGGCTCGGACCCGACGACGATCTTCGACGGGGTCAACCTGGCTCTGCTCGTCGGTGCCCGCCCCCGCGGCCCCGGCATGGAGCGCAGCGACCTGCTCGAGGCCAACGGCGCGATCTTCACCGCCCAGGGCAAGGCGCTCAACGAGGTCGCGGCCTCCGACGTGCGCGTCGGCGTCACCGGCAACCCCGCCAACACCAACGCTCTCATCGCGATGACCAACGCCCCGGACATCCCGCGCGAGCGGTTCTCGGCACTGACCCGCCTCGACCACAACCGGGCGATCTCGCAGGTCGCCGCCAAGACCGGCGTCGCCGTCACCGACGTCACCAAGATGACGATCTGGGGCAACCACTCCGCGACCCAGTATCCCGACCTCTTCCACGCCGAGATCGCCGGCCGCAACGCGGCCGAGGTCGTCGACGACCAGGCCTGGATCGAGAGCTTCTTCATCCCGACCGTCGCCAAGCGTGGCGCGGCGATCATCGAGGCGCGGGGCTCGTCCTCCGCCGCGTCGGCCGCCTCGGCGACCATCGACGCGGCCCGCGACTGGCTGGTCGGCTCCCCCGAGGGCGACTGGGTGTCGATGGCCGTCGTCTCCGACGGCTCCTACGGCGTCCCCGAGGGCATCATCTCCTCGTTCCCGGTCGTCACCAAGGACGGCGACTGGGAGATCGTCCAGGGCCTGGAGATCGACGACTTCTCACGCAGCAAGATCGATGCGACCACGAGCGAGCTCGTGGACGAGCGCGCCGCGGTCACCGACCTCGGCCTCATCTGACCGACATCAGAGGGGCTGGTTGGGGATCGAGCCCGCCAGCAGGAACAGGGCGACGCCGACCCCGATCAGCAGGACGGCGTCGACGGCTTTGTGGCGCACCGCCAGCATGCCGGCGTCGTGGGGCCGCAGCACCAACCGGATCGCGGCGGCGAAGAGCAGCGAGCCACCGATGATCCTGACACCGGTGCGCCACGACCCGATGCCGACCCAGACCAGACCGGCGATCGTGACAGCCAGCACGGCCAGATAGAACATGCCGCCGATCGTGGAGGGATAGCGGCGGGCGCGCCGTTCCTCCTCGGCCGGGTCGACCTCGTCATAGTCGATCAGCTGCTCCGCCGAGACCGCGGGGATGTCCTCGGGATCCTCGAAGGCGGCGTCCTGGTCGGCCGACTCCTCCGAGCGCGGGTCCTCGCGACCTGACACCGTCAGCCCAGCGACTTC
>JAGQUE010000339.1 GCA_020438665.1 Nocardioidaceae bacterium
GTCCTGTACGCCGTACCCACCGAACCCCGACCCAGGAGACAGCCACTGTGAGCAGTTTCGGCCAGCCCGACACCTCTCCCGAGGGTGACCGCGAGGTCTATGAGGGCTACAGCGTCGACGACGAGGACCAGCCCCAGGGCGAGGGGGACTCGCTGGTCGACGACCGCGGCCTGAGCGAGCCTCTCGACGAGGGCTATTCGCCGCCGGAGAAGTGGTCGGTGGCCGAGAGCTATGGCAACACTCCGCTCGAGGAGGAGCTCGGCGAGACCCTCGACCAGCGGCTCGCCCAGGAGGTCCCCGAGCCCGACCCCTATCGCGAGGAGCCGGAGCCCGAGCATGTCGGCGACGTCGGCACCGAGCGTGCCGGCCGTCTCGTCGCCCCCGACCAGGGCATCGGCGAGGACGAGGACAAGGAGCTCATCGCTGAGGACGTCGGCATCGACGGCGCCGCCAGCAGCGCCGAGGAGGCCGCCGTCCACGTGGTCCCCGACGACGATCTCTGAGCCCGTCCCCGAGCAGCCGAGGTGGCGTCCTGGTCAGTGGGCCAGGAGCACGGCTACGAGCGCCAGCGTCGCCGGCACCGTCTGGACGACGAGGATGCGGATGCCGACGGTGGCGGCGCCATAGAGGCCGGCGACCACGACGCAGGCGAGGAAGAAGACCGCGAAGCCGAAACGCAGGTGCTCGGGGCCGATCAGGCTCCAGACCAGCCCGGCCGCCAAGAAGCCGTTGTAGAGACCCTGGTTGCCGGCCATGACCTTGGTCTGGTCAGCGAGCTCGGCGCTCGTGCCGAACGCCGCCCGGGTGCGCGGCGTGGTCCACAGCGCCATCTCGAGGACGACGATATAGACGTGGATGGCCGCCACCAGGGCGACCAGGATCGAGGCGAGGATCGACATCCCGTTAGGGTAGGGCCTCGGGTGTGCCGGGAAGTCTGGTCGGCGAGTCCGCCCCGCTGCCCGAACGGAGCCATCCCCCTGTGACCACCCTGGCCTGGTTGTCGGTCGCGGTCTTCGTCATCGCCTATGTCCTGATCGCCACCGAGTGGGTCCACCGCGTCGCCGCGGCACTCGGCGGTGCGGTGGTGATGTTCCTCATCGGGGCGACCGATGCCGAGCACGCGTTCTATTCCTCCCACACGGGGATCGACTGGGACGTGCTGGGGCTGCTCGCCGGGATGATGATCCTGGTCAACGTCGTGCAGCGGACCGGGCTCTTCGAGTTCCTCGCCATCTCGGCCGCCCAACGGTCGAAGGGCAAGCCCTACCGGGTGATGGTGTTGCTGGTGCTCGTCACGGCCGTGGCCTCGGCCCTGCTCGACAACGTGACGACGGTGCTGCTGCTCGCCCCGGTGACCCTGTCGGTGACGCGCCAGCTCGGCGTACCGCCTGCGCCGTTCCTGATCGCCGAGGCGCTCGCGTCCAACATCGGCGGCACCGCGACACTCGTCGGGGATCCGCCCAACATCATCGTCGCGAGCCGCAGCGGGCTGACCTATCTGGACTTCCTGACCAACCTGGCGCCGCTGGTGGTGATCCTCGTGGTGGTGTTCCTCGGGTTGGCGCGCTGGCTGTTCCGTCACGCGTTCGTCTATCACCCCGAGCGGGCCGAGGAGATCCGCAGGCTTCAGCCGCGCGAGGCGATCACGGATCGCCGGCTGCTGGTCGTGAGCATCGTGGTGCTCGCCGTGATGACGGTGGCCTTCATGCTCCACACCATGCTCCGCCTGGAGCCGTCGGTGATCGCGCTGATCGGCGGCCTGGTGCTGTTGGCCTGGTCCCGCCTGGACGCCGACGTGATCGCCGCCGAGGTCGAGTGGCACAGCCTCGCGTTCTTCGCGGGCCTGTTCGTCATGGTCGGCGCGCTGGTCAACACCGGTGCGATCGAGGAGCTGGCACGGTTCACGACCGAGGTGACCGAAGGCCGGTTGTTCGTCGCCTCGATGGGCCTGTTGTGGCTGTCGGGCTTCTTCTCCGCGATCGTCGACAACATCCCCTACGTCGCCACGATGAGCCCGGTGGTCAGCGGGATGGTCCAGGCACAGGGCGGGTCGTCGGCCAACGTGCTGTGGTGGGCGCTGGTCCTCGGTGCCGACCTCGGCGGCAACGCCACCGCGGTGGGCGCGTCCGCCAACGTCGTCACCCTCGGGATCGCCGAGCGACACGGACACCCGATCTCCTTCTGGGAGTTCACGCGTTATGGCCTGGTCGTGGCCGTGGTGACGATCGCGGTGTCGGTGCCCTATCTCTGGCTGCGCTACTTCGTGCTGGCCGGCTGACACCAGCCACCCACAGGGCTGCTCAGACCAGCCCGTGCTCATGGGCGAACACCACGACCTGGACCCGGTCGCGCAGGCCGAGCTTGCGCAGCACCCCACCGACATGGGTCTTGACGGTCGACTCGCTGGCGAAGACCTGCTCGCCGATCTCGGCGTTGGACAGCCCACGGGCAACGGCCAGTGCCACCTCCCGCTCCTTGTCGGTCAGCGTCAGGAAGGCGGTCGGGACGGGGCGTTGCGCACGGAACTGACCGTCGAGCAGGGTCGTCAGGTCCGCCGGGGCGAGCACGGCATTGCCGGTGTGCACCGTGCGGATGGCGTCGGCGAGCTGGCCGGGCGTCGCGTCCTTGAGCAGGAACCCGCTGGCGCCGTAGCGGATCGCGGTCGCGGCGCGGTCGTCGAGGTTGAACGT
>JAGQUE010000340.1 GCA_020438665.1 Nocardioidaceae bacterium
GACCCGGGACGGGGAGATGTTCTTGATCTCCACCGTCGGCGCTCGACGTCCTGCGTGAAGGAGGTCAGCTGGCGAGCTTCTTCATTGGGTGCCGGTGGATCCAGTGGGCCGGCTTTTCGACTCCCTTCACCCAGGCGGCGCCGGCGGCGATCCCGGTGTATTCGTCGGCCTCGGCCCAGGTGCGGCACTCGGCCACGATCGGGCAGCCGGCACAGATCTTCACCAGTGGCTCGGCCGCGGCCCAGGCCTTCGCCTGGGAGCCGGCTGCCGCGTGCAGCTGCTCCTGGCGGTTCCACTTCTTGCCCTGGCCGGCGCACGCGGCAGCGACCAGCCGCACCGATGCCGCCTGGGCGAGGACTTCCTTGCGCCGTGAGCTCACGCCAGCTCCTCGCGGCGGCGGGCGATCGCGCGGCGGGCCGAGCTGACCGCTGTGACCACGACGGCGAGGATCACCGCGGCGAGGATTGCTAGCCGCGGTACGTCCAGCCCTGCGCCGGCAGCGCCGGGGATCTGAAGGAGTGGGTCGGCCTTCGCGGCCACCAAGACCTGGTGCTCAACCAGCCAGGTGGCTCCCTTGAGCCAGAACGTGCCGGCAGAAGCGGCCACGATCCCCAGCAGCGCCAGACCGACATGGATCAGCAGGACCTCCTCCTCTGGAGTGTCGGCCAGTCCGTTGCCTCGGTAGGGGGTGTTGCTCATGCGTCCTCCTCGGGTCGGCGCACCTCGACGTAGTTGTCGTCGGGCAGTGAGATGGATCCGGACTCGTCGCCGTCGCCTCGCCAGGAGACGGCGATCATGCCCGGGGCTGCGAGGTCTTCCTCGGGTGGCTCGTCGACGACGACCCACTCCCCTGCGCCGTCCTCGACCTGGATGAGGTCGCCGACGACCAGGTCGCGGGCCGCGCAGCTGACCGGGGGCGCGTAGCCGACGTACTCGTCGAGCTCCCACGTCGAGCCGCTGTGCTGCTGCTCGTCCTCGGCCGCGTCCTGCTCGAGCGCGTCGACCAGGCGCAGGTGCGGGCGTGCGCAGGGTCCGGGATGGTCGGTGGTGCTGATCCCCAGGGAGGCCATGGTTGAGGAGAGCTCGCGGCCGTCGGCTGCGCCTTCGCCCTGGGCGCCGGCGAGCGGGTCGAGGTCGGGTCGGTTCTCGGCCAGGTCCCAGACGGCTCGGGCGTAGTCGCGGAAGGTCGGTGGGGTCGGCTCGCCGCCGTCGAGGTCGACCAGCGGCTCGGGGGGCACGATGACCAGCCGGGGCCAGCGCGCTTCGGCTGGGCGGATCGCCTCGAGCAGCTGGCGTTCCTCGGAGCCCTCCTCGGCGTTGATGTCGGGGAAGCGGTAGCACTGCACCTCGACTGGCTTGCCGTCCTCGTGGGTGGCGGTGGCTCGGCCGGTGCGGGCCCGCGGGAGGCTGACCCCGACAGCGGGGTTCTCCCACATCATCATGGCGCCCTGCGGGCTCAGCCGGCCCATGGAGATTCGGAAGCCGAAGTTGTCCCTCATCTCGCCGCCGAGGAACTCGGCGTCGGGCCGCTGGGTGGACAGCACCAGGTGGATCCGGGCGGTGCGTGCCTTGCGGGCGAGGGAGGCGACCTCGGCCAGGGTCGGGGGCTTGGTGGGGTCGCCCTTGACCTTGATCTGGGCGTACCACTCGAAGAGGTTGGAGCGGAACTCGGCGAACTCGTCGAGGAAGACCACCAACGGCTCGAAGTCGTTGACGGTCGCCTTGCCCTCCTCGATCAGCTGGTAGCGGTACTCCATGAGTTCCCAGACCCGGCGGATCAGGGCGACTTGCTGGGGAATGCTGCCGGCGACGATCTGCACGTTGGGCCAGGTGCGGAAGTCCAGGAACTCCACTCGCTTGGCGTCCAGCACCCATACAGGCCAGCCGTACTGGGTGATCTGGCCCAGCAGCGCGTGGGCGGTCGAGGTCTTGCCGGTGCCGGTGCCGCCGGTGAGCATGGCCTGCGGGACCCGGGCTGGGTACCACAGGATCTCGCGGCCGTCCTCGTCGATGGCGCAGGGGATCTTGACCTGGCGGTAGTTGCGCAGCAGGTCGTCGGTGTCTTCAGGTGCTCGTGGCGGCAGCCAGACGCTCGAGGGCAGTGAGGGGCGGACCTCGAAGCGGACCTCGTCCCCTTCCAGGTCCCAGACCGCGCGCCACCGTCCGGGCATCATCGTCGAGATCACCCGCTCGATCCGGTTGCGGTACCCGGAGGCGGCCAGCTTTGCGCCGGCCTGGTGGGTGACCGTGAGGGAGCGCAGCTCCTCGCCGTCCAGCTCGACGCCGGTGACCTTCGCGGTCGGGCCGATCAGCTCGGTGATGGCCCGCTCGGCGCGCACCTGGGAGTAGGGCGGCTCCTTGCCCTCGGTCTGCTCCTTGGTCACCAAGGTGAGCCAGAGCGTGCATCGGCGGGGCTCGTGCCTGGCGACCTCGTAGCGGGCCAGCAGTCGGGAGTCCAGGACCGCGAGGATCTCGCTCTTCCACATCGGGTCGCTGTCGGGCGCGCCAGGTGCGTAGTGGATCCGCACCTTCGCTGGCAGGCCGGGCCACCGGTTGGTCCACTTGGTCATCTTCACGATGCGCCGGTCCAGATGGCGCACACCCAGCAACGGGGCCAGTGCCTCGAGCACCTTGTCCTCGAGCTCGCGGCGCAACTTGGTGCGTTGGCCGGTCACCGCCAGGGCTGCTCCCCCGCCGACGCCGAGCAGCAACGACGGCACCTCCAGCCCCGGGTACCCGACCAGCGGCGCGGCGCCGAAACCAGCGACGCCCGCGGCGGCGAGCAGGGCCGCATCTCGTAGGTGCGTGGTCGGCCGCGACGGGACCTTCGCGGCCGGCGCCGGCGGCGCAGCCGGAGGCCGCGGCGGACCTGGGCGGCGCTGAAGTGTTCGAGCTGCCGGCATACCGGCCTCCTTCTGATCGGGAT
>JAGQUE010000341.1 GCA_020438665.1 Nocardioidaceae bacterium
CCACGAGGCGATCAAGGAGGCGGCGGTCGGCGTCGCCCTGGCGATGCGCCAGGGTCAGGCCGAGAACGACGTCTTCGACCGCCTCGCCGCCGACGAGCGGCTCGGGCTCTCCAAAGCGCAGATCGACGCCCTGGTCGCCGACCCCATCACGTTCACGGGGGCGGCCCTCGCGCAGACCCAGGAGGTCTGCCGCCGGGTCGCCGCGATCGTGGCGCTCCATCCGGACGCGGCGGCGTACTCCCCCGGCGCCATCCTCTAGCCCCACCCTCGCCGAGTCGTCACAGGAAGCGACGAGACAGCGACTCAGCGGCGGCGCCAGTCGACGATCGCGAGGACCAGAGCGCACCCCTGGACGACGAGGGCGGCCACCAGCGCGACCCGCAGGGCGGCGTTCGCGGCCAACCCGTGCGCCAGTGAGACCTGGTAGGCGCTCATCAGCAGGGCCGCCCCCACGGCGGTGCCGATCCGTTGCCCGGTCTGGATCGCGGCGCCGGCGGCGCCACCCATGCGCGGCGGGACGTGCTCCAGGGTCAGGGTGAAGTTGGGGGAGATGACGGCGCCGCCACCGAGCCCCGCGACCAGCAGCGGCAGGGTGACCCACGGCCAGACCCGGCCGCCGTCCGGGACGACGACCGCGAGCGCCGCGATGCCCGACATGACGATCGACAGGGCGATGACCGTGAGCTTGCGGCCGACCGTCGAGACCAGCCGGCCGGCCATCGGCGCCGAGAACGCCGAGCCGGCAGCGAACGGCGTCACGATCAGTCCGGCGGCCAGCGGCGACAACCCGAGCTGCTCCTGGAGGAACACCGAGAACACCAGGAAGACGCCGCTGAACCCGGTGAAATAGAGGGTCCCGACGACGATCCCGTTGGCATAGCCGCGGACCCCGCGCAGCAGCCCGAGGTCGAGCAAGGGTGCGCCACCGCGGCGGACGACCCGACGTTCCCAGCCGACGAAGGCCCAGGCGAGCGGGGGCGTCGCGAGGAGGAACGCCAGCGTCCAGTGCTCCTGGCTCATCACCCGCACCATCGGGTAGAGCAGCGAGAGCACGGCGAGGCCGAGCAGGCCGGCTCCGACCAGGTCGAGCTGTCGCTCCGAGGCTGTGACGCCCTCGGGACGGCCGGGGACCAGCCGTGCGATCAGGACCAGGACGACCAGCCCGATCGGGAGGTTGACCAGGAAGATGTAGCGCCAGCCGTGGGCGGGCCCGGCCGCGGCGATGATGAGCCCGCCGAGGATCGGTCCGATGGCCGATGACACGGCGACGGTGAAGCCGAAGAGCCCGAACGCCCGGCCCCGCTCGGGGCCGCGGAAGAGCTGCTGGATCAGGCCGGAGTTCTGCGGCGTGAGCAGCCCGGCCGCGGCCCCCTGCACGAACCTCGCCACGACCGCGATCGCCGCCGTGGGTGCGAAGCCGACCCCGGCCGACCCCACGAGGAAGCCGACCAGCCCGATGAGCATCATCCGGCGCCGCCCCCAGGCGTCGCCGAGCCGGCCGCCGGTGACGAGCGTCAGTCCGAAGGCGAGGGCATAGCCCGAGACGATCCACTGCACGGAGGCCGACGACGCGCCCAGTCCGGCCCGGATCGACGGCAGTGCGACGTTGACGATGGTGACGTCCAGCAGCGACATGAAGCCGACCACCAAGGTGACGCCGAGGATGCGCCACCGCCGCGGATCCGGTGCGGCGATCACCTCCACCGGGTCCCCAGCCGCCTGATCATCGGTCACCCTGGCACCGTACCGACCACGCCAGGGCCGGCGGGTGTCACTCGGTCGTCGCGAACCAGCCCGTGGGTCCGATGTCGGTGCCCATCCGGGGGACGTACTGGTCGAAGTAGATCCGCGCGATCAGCTCGCGGCGGCTGCCCACGTCGGCCTTGGTGAAGATCGACTTGAGGTGGTCCTGGACGGTGTAGGCCGACAGGTGGAGGGTCGAGGCCATCTCCTTGGTATCGACGCCTTGCAGGACCAGCTGGGTGATCTCACGCTCGCGCGGGGTCAGGTCGAACGCCGCCACGACCAGCGGCACGATCTCGGGCGGCCGCGCCTCGTCGATGGTCACCACCACGTCCCCGTGCGAGTCGCCTCGGGCGCTGAGGGGGGTCGCGTGGAGCACCAGCCACATGCCGCTGCGGGAGCGCACCCGACAGCGCGGCGGCCGGTCGGTCTGCCCGGCCGCGAAGCGGCGGGCTGCCCCGACGAGCGAGGAGATGATGCCGGTCGGGTTGGCGGCGGAGTCGCTGAGCATCAGGTCGCGGACCCGCACCTCGGCTCCGGCGCTCAGCTGCTGGACGGTGTCGTCGGAGCCCACGATGATGACCGCCGGCCCGGACGGGACGGGCGGTGGCGTGGTCGCGAGGGTGGCGAGCAGCCCGGCCCGGGTGCCTGCCGAGAGGGCCTGCGAGAGGGCGGCGAGCAGCGCGACCTCGTCCTCGTCGAACGGCGCCGACCCCGTCTCGCGGAACATCGCCACGCCGCCCCACACCTCGCCGCGGTCGTGAAGCACGACGCGCAACTCGTCGGAGTAGCCGAAGTAGGGCTGCATGAACGCGTCCATGCGGGTCGAGCGCGCGGTCTCCCCGTCGGTGTGCGCGTGCATGCCCACCGCCGTGATCCCGCGTCGGGCGAGCTCGCCGAAGGAGGTGTCCTCGGCCTCGCCGTACTCGAGGACCCCCCATTCGTGGTCGTGCTCGTCGCGCCCGCGCAGGTCGCCGTACTTGTGGGTGCTCGTGAGCAGCCACGTCGTCGGGTCGACGGTCGCCACGCAGGCGCCCACGTGGGGTACGGCGCGCTCCAGCGAGCTCATCGCCTCGGCGAAGAAGCTCTCCACGTCGAGCCCCGCCCGCGACACCACCTCGACGTCGCGCAGCACCCGTTGCGCCATCAAGGTGAGGTTCACCTCACCAGTGTCGCCCAGCCAGGTCCCGACTGCCATCCCAGATTTGTGGGGAGCGGGCGCTCCCAGGGGACCGGGCACAGAACTCCCCGGTGGCCCGGGATGGTCCCCCGGCTGCCGGCCTCCGAGTCTGGTGAGGCGACGCCACCGCGTCGATCGACCGTCACAGCGAAGGACCCACCATGACCTTGAACATCTCCGACCCGGCCACCGTCACCTCGCGCGGCCTCGCCCTGCGGGAGCGGTGCGGCTCCCTCGTCGCGCTCCCGGGCGAGCCGACCTACGACGACGTGCGGATCCCGTGGAACGTCGCCGTCGACCAGCGTCCCGCGGCCGTCGCCGTGCCGACCACGGCGGCAGACGTCGCCGATGTGGTCCGCGCAGCGGCCGATCTGGGGCTTCGGGTGGCGCCGCAGTCGACCGGACACGCGGCGGCCGTCCTGGCCCAGCACGATCTCACCGACGTGGTGCTGCTGCGCACCCATCTCCTCGACGACGTCGTGGTCGACCCCGGGCGGCGGGTCGCCCGGGTGGGCGCTGGCGCGATCTGGCAGGGCGTCGTCGAGGCGGCCGCCCCGTACAGCCTGGCCGCCCAGCACGGGTCCGCTCCCGACGTCGGCGTCGCCGGCTACCTGCTGGGGGGTGGGCTGAGCTGGTATGCCCGCTCGCTGGGGCTCGCCGCCAACGATGTGCTGGCCGTCGAACTGGTCATGCCGGACGGCGAGACCGTCCGAGCCGACGCCCTCCAGCACGAGGAGCTGTTCTGGGCGCTCCGCGGCGGGGGAGGGAACTTCGGCGTCGTCACGGCGGTGGAGATCCGGCTCCACCCGATCGCCGATGTCTATGCCGGCATGTTCCTGTGGGGGATCGAGCACCTCGAGGCCGTGCTGCGTCGTTGGACGGCCTGGACCCAGACCGCCCCGGAGGCCGTGACGACCTCGTTGCGGGCGATGCGTCTGCCCCCGCTGCCGGAGCTGCCGCCGTTCCTGCGGGGGCGTGCTGTCGTGGTCCTCGACGGTGCGGTGCTGGGCGACGACGAGTACGCACGCACCCTCCTGGCCGAGTTCCGCCACCTCGCTCCCGAGGTGGACACCTTCACCCGGATCCCGGCTGCCGATCTCACCCGGATGCACATGGACCCGGAGCAGCCGACCCCGTCCGTGGGGCGCGGCACGCTCCTGTGCGATCTCGACGAGGCGGGCATCCAGGCCTTCCTCTCGGCGGTGGGGCCCGAGGCGCAGACGTCGCTCATGATGGCCGAGCTGCGCCAGCTCGGCGGCGCGGTTGCGCGGCCCCAGCTGGGCGGCGGCGTCGTCAGCCGTCTCGATGCCGCCTACGTCGCGTTCTTCATCGCCGTCGCCGCGACTGCCGAGATGGCGGCGGCGGGCCGGACGGACGCCGACCGTGCGTGCGAGGCGCTCGCGGGCTGGGAGACCGGTCAGAGCTTCCTCAACCTGTCCGAGACCTCGGTCGACCCTCGCACCGCCTATGGCTCGGACGCCTGGGTTCGGCTGTGTGACCTGCGCCGGCGGGTCGATCCGCGCGGGGTGCTGCTCGCCAACCACGCCGTGCCGGCCGCAGGCTGAGCGCGAGGGTTGGGTCCGAGACTGCCGGGCTCCGAGACTGCTGGGCTCAGTCCCGCCTGGCCGACTGCCACTCATGGAGATAGGACTCCAGGGCGGCGGTCGGCCCGGCCACGTCCCCGGAGGCGACGGCGTCGAGCAGGAGCCCACGGAGGACGGCGACGCCGAGCCGGAGCCCGGCCTCGTCGATGTCGACGTCCATCCGTTCGGCGACGTCCGTCGCGTCACGCAGCCAGCTGCTCGTGAGACCGTCGAGGAAGCCCTCGGTGCCGGGTCGGCCGTGCATGGCCATCGCGGTCGCCTCGAAGAAGAGCCGGACGAACGGCGCCATGGCGGGGTCGCTGAGCTGGGCCCACTGTCGCCGGATCAGGTCGACGGGGGAGTCGGCCTGGTCCGCCAGCTGCCGGAGCAGGGTCCGCTGTCCCGCCTCGATGCGCGCCACGACGGCGGCGACCAGCCCCTCGCGGGAGCCGAAGTGATAGAGCAGCATCCGGTGACTGCTCCCGATGGCGGCCGCGAGCTCGCGCAGGCTGACGTCGGTGAGGCCGTGCTCGGCGACGTGGGCGATGACGGCGTCGAGCAGTCGCTCTCGGGCTGCGCTGGGCGGCTGGATGCTCATATGTACCAAATGGTACAGTTGCGACCATGAGATGGACGAACACCCTGGAGATCGACACGCCGATCGACCTGCTGTGGCAGGTCACGATGGACGTCGACGCGCTTCCCTCGATGACCCCGACCATGTCGGCGGTCGAGCGGCTCACCCCGGGCGAGCTTCGGCCCGGCAGCCGGGTCCGGATCAAGCAGCCCGCTCAGCCCGCCCGCGTCTGGACCGTCACCACGGCCGACGCCCCCCACCGATTCGTCTGGCAGACGAAGGTCGGCCCGGCCACGATGGTCGCCACCCACGAGCTCACCGAGACCGAGCGCGGCACGCGCAACATGCTCACGCTCGAGCTGACCGGGCCCGGGTCCGGCCTGCTCGGCCGGCTGATCAGCGGCAAGATCACCGAGACCCTGACGACCGAGAACGCCGGCTTCAAACGGACCGCGGAGTCGCTGAAGAGCTAGACGAGGGCGACCCCGTCGTGGTTGGCGAGCTTGCGGGCCACCGTGGCGATGTCGCGCAGCCAGATCCCCTCAGGGACCGGCGGCAGCATCGCGTCCCACTCCACGGCCATCGAGCCGATCACGTGGGGGAGCCGGGCCGTGCGCGCGATGAACCACACGTGCAGGTGCTCCGAGCTGTCGCCCCAACGGCAGACATGGACGCGGCCGACGTTCTCGAGATGGGACATGATCCGACACAGCCAGGCCGAGATCCGGCCATATTCCCCGGCCAGGTCGTCGTCCATGTCGGGGTAGTCCAGGTGCTCCTTGGCCGACAACCACAGCACCAACGGCAGCCCCGACGGCTTCTCCGGGCGGGCCAGCTTCCAGCGGTCGTTCTCCCAGACGCGGACCGACGAGCCGTCGTCGGCGCAGCTGAAGCAGTCGACGCCGCCCTCACCCTGCCGCGTCGGCTCCGCCCCGTCGTACGGCGCCCGGAGGACCTTGGGCACCAGCGACCCGTCAACGACCTCCCACGGGAACATCTCCCACTCGTGGACCGGCGGCATCGGCAGCCGACCGCCCTCTCCGACGGCGGCGACGACGCGGGCATAGACCTCTTCGGCGGACTCCGGCATGCGTCCCACCCTGCCAGAGCCAGCGGCGGTGGCCGACCGCGCCCCGTTAGGGTTC
>JAGQUE010000342.1 GCA_020438665.1 Nocardioidaceae bacterium
CGCCGAGATCCGCACCCACTACCCCGTCGAGCTCGACGACGAGGTCGCGGTGATCCGGCAGGAGGCCCACCTGGTCGCCGCGGTGCCCGACCACCTCGTCGAGATCCTGGCCCGCTTCACGCGGGCGCTGCGCGAGTCCAACGCCGTCGACCAGCGGTCCGGGGTCAGCGCCCGGTTCGCCATCGCCGGCGCCGAGACGATCGCGGCCGCCGCCCTGCGCCGGGCCACCGCCTCCGGCGAGGACGAGGCGGTGGCACGTGTCGTCGACCTCGAGACCGCGGTCGACGTGCTCGGCGGCAAGGTCGAGTTCGAGACGGGTGAGGAGGGCCGGGAGGCCGAGATCCTCACCCACCTGCTGCGGACGGCGGTCGCCGAGGCCGTGCGCGAGCACTTCCGCGGCATCGACTTCCGGCTGCTCGTCGAGGCGCTCGAGAGCGGGTCCATGGTGGTCACCGGCGACCGGGTCACCGCCCGCGACCTCCTGACCGGGCTGCCGGTGCTGGGGGAGTCCGACCTCTATGACCAGGTCTGCGACCGGCTCGGCGCGGCCAACGACGGCGAGCGGGCCGGCGCCATCGAGCTCGCGCTCGAGGGGCTCTATCTCGCGCGCAAGATCGGCAAGGAGTCCGGCGGCGGAGAGACCGTCTACGGATGAGCCTGCGCGACCCCCACCGCTCCCGCTACGGCCGCTATGTCGGCGGTGATCCGCTGGCGCCGCCCGTCGACCTCGCCGAGGCGCTCGACGCCATCGGCCAGGACGTCATGGCCGGCTACAGCCCGGAGCGGGCGATGCAGGAGTTCCTGCGACGGGGTGGCCAGGACCGGGCCGGGCTCGACGACCTCGGTGCCCGCGTCGCCGCGAAGCGGCGCGAGCTGCTCCAGGAGCACCGGCTCGACGGCACCCTCCAGGAGGTCCGCGAGCTGCTCGACCGCGCGGTCCTCAACGAGCGCAAGCAGCTGGCCCGCGATGCGTCGATGGACGAGGGCGAGCGGGCGCTACGCCAGATGCAGCTCGACGGCCTGCCGCCCTCCACCGCGGCCGCGGTCAGCGAGCTGTCGTCCTATGACTGGGCCAGCAGCGAGGCGCGCGAGGACTTCGAACGGATCAAGGACCTGCTCGGTCGCGAGATGCTCGACCAGCGGTTCTCCGGCATGAAGCAGGCCCTCGAGAACGCCACCGACGAGGACCGGGCCGCGATCAACGAGATGCTGTCCGACCTCAACGACCTGCTCGAGGCCCACGGCCGCGGCGAGGACACCGCCGACCAGTTCCAGGACTTCATGGACAAGCACGGCGACTTCTTCCCGGAGGACCCGCAGTCGGTCGAGGAGCTCATCGACGCCCTTGCCTCGCGAGCGGCCGCCGCTCAGCGGATGCTCAACTCCATGACCGCCGAGCAGCGCGCCGAGCTGATGCAGCTGTCGCAGCAGGCGTTCGGCTCACCCGAGCTGATGCAGTCGCTGTCGCGACTCGACGCCAACCTCCAGTCGCTGCGCCCCGGTGAGGACTGGTCGGGCTCCGAGCGTTTCGACGGGGAGCAGGGGCTCGGCCTCGGCGACGGCACCGGCGTACTCCAGGACCTCGCCGACCTCGACGCGCTCGCCGAGCAGCTGGCCCAGGCCTACCCCGGGGCCCGGATGGACGACGTCGACCTCGACCTGCTCGACCGCCAGCTCGGCGAGCAGGCCGCCGTCGATGCGCGCACCCTGGCCGAGCTCGAACGGGCGCTGCGTGACTCGGGTTATCTCAAGCGCGGCACCGACGGACAGCTGCGCCTCTCACCCAAGGCGATGCGCCAGCTCGGCAAGGCGCTGCTGCGTGACGTCGCGACGCGCATGTCCGGACGCCAGGGGCAGCGCGACCTGCGCAGTGCCGGGGCGGCGGGGGAGCGGTCCGGCGCCACCCGGGAGTGGGCCTTCGGCGATACCGAGCCCTGGGATGTCACCCGCACGGTCACCAACGCCGTACGCCGTGCCGCCGCCGAAGGACGCCCCGCCCGACCCCTGCGCATCGACGTCCGCGACGTCGAGGTCCAGGAGACCGAGGCCCGCACCCAGGCGGCGGTCGCGCTGTTGGTCGACACGTCGTTCTCGATGGCCATGGACGGGCGCTGGGTGCCCATGAAACGCACCGCCCTGGCGCTGCACACACTCATCCGGTCGAGGTTCCGCGGTGACCACCTCCAGCTGATCGGGTTCGGTCGCCACGCCCAGGTGATGGACATCGAGGAGCTGACCGCCCTCGACGCCAAGTGGGACAAGGGCACTAACCTCCACCACGCCCTCCTCCTCGCCAACCGACACTTCCGCAAGCACCCCTCGGCCCAGCCGGTGCTGCTGATCGTCACCGACGGCGAGCCGACCTCCCACCTCGAGCCCGACGGCGAGGTGTTCTTCACCTATCCGCCGCACCCGTTGACCGTCGCCTTCGCCGTCCGCGAGCTCGACGCCGCGGGCCGGCTGGGCGCCCAGACGACGTTCTTCCGGCTCGGGGAGGACCCCGGCCTCGCCCGCTTCATCGACCAGATGGCCAAGCGGGTCGACGGCCGCGTCGTCGCCCCCGAGCTCGACGACCTCGGCGCCGCCGTCGTCGGGTCCTACCTCGGCTCGCGCGACGCCTCCTCGCCGTTCGGCCACTACGGCGACTGGTTCGGCGGCCGCGGCTTCTGGGTCGGCGACTGAG
>JAGQUE010000343.1 GCA_020438665.1 Nocardioidaceae bacterium
CTCCATCAGACCGGCGAGACGAAGGTCGTCGAGCTGGAGGTCCAGTCGGTCAACCTCGACAACTCTGACCCCAAGGTCGGCAAAGTTCCGACGGTCCAGATCGACCTGTGCTTCGACGTCAGCGGAGTCGATGTCATTGACAAGGACGGCAAGTCGGTCATCAGCCCCGACCGACCTGACACCGGCTGGATTCAGTTCCTGGTGTCGAACTACCAGTGGGACACCGATCCCGATGGCTCGTGGCGAGTTGCCTCCAGCCAGGACATCGAGCGAACGCCATGCGAAGCTTTGTAGCCCGTGTCGTCGCACTCTCACTCGCCGCAGCGGGTCTACTGATTCTTGCCTCGGCGCCGTCGTACGCCGACACGGTCTGCCAGGTCACCGACCCCGAGACGGGCGTCTGCCTGATCTACATCGAGGTGCCCGGCAACCCGGGCAATCCCGGTGACGAGGGTGACGACGGACCGAAGGACACCGGCTCGGGCGCGGCTTGCTACTGGGACGGCACCAAACAGAACATCCACAAGCCGCCACCCGGTCCGGTGCCCTGCACCTCGGAGTACGGCTACTGGTCGAACTACTACAACTGCTACATCTCGCTCTTGGACCCACAGCCCCCGGCGGGCGACCCGAACTGGCAAGGCCACGAGCCGGGCGACGGGGCGGTCTACAACTGCTACCAGCCGCAGACGGACCTGCTCATCTGGATCTGGTCGCAGAATCCACCACCGAACTCCGGGGTCGGCCCGACGCCGCGCGAGGTCGCTCAGATCGCGATCGAGCAGATGGACCTTCGGGCCATCGACATCGGCATCACACCTGAGCCTCGTGAAGACAGCATCGGCATCGTCGGCATGCCCGTGTGGATGTGGGCTGCCAACCCCGACAGCCACACGGTCGGGCCGATCACCGAGTCCGCCAGCGCGGGCGGAATCACGGTCACCGCCACGGCGAAGCTCCACAAGATCACCTGGGACATGGGCGACGGCACCGAGGTGACCTGCATGAGCGCCGGAACGGCGTACAAGGCGTCGTACGGCAGAGCGAAGTCGCCGGACTGCGGGCACACCTATGAGAAGTCGAGCTCGAAGAAGCCGGACGGGAAGTACACGGTGACCGCCACCTCGGACTGGGTCATCACATGGGAAGGGGCGGGCCAGACCGGAACCATCCGGCTGAACGGCCTCACACGATCGGCCGCGATCGCGGTCGGTGAAGCGCAGGTGCTCGTGCAATAAGACGGGCAGCGGAGAGGCAGTGAGTATGAGTACAGCCACCCGGATCGACGGGACTCTCAACCAGGAGGGTCCGGCCGCAACTGCGCTCGCGCCGCCACCGAAGTTGCGGCGACGCCCCGCGCTCATCGCTGCCGCGATCGGTGCCGTCTGCATCGGCGCCCTGCTCGCCGGATGGGCATGGACGGCGACGACGAATACCCAAGAGGTCCTTGTCGCACGGCACTCCATCGAGCGCGGCGCGGTGATAGAAGCCGATGATCTCGTCCGGGTGCGGCTCAGCGCCGACCCGGCACTCAAGCCGGTCGCGGCCTCACAGTTGGAGGAGGTCGTCGGGCAGCGGGCAGCGATGGACATCGCCGAAGGCGGGATGCTCACGCCCGGCTCGCTCACCTCCGAGGTCGTCCCAGGCGAGGGACAGTCGGTCGTCGGGGTCGCGCTGACCCCGGCGCAGGCGCCGGGCTTGGATCTTCAGTACGGCGACCGGGTGCGCGTCGTGGTGACTCCAGCGCAGGGCGAGCAACTCCCGGCCGGGACGCCGCTGACCAATGACGCCACCATCGTCGGGGTCCACATCGCCGAGGAGACCGGGCAGTCCGTGGTCGACCTGCTCGTCCCGAGGGCCGACGCCGCGGTACTGGCCACGCGGATCGCCACCGGCAACATCGCCCTCGTCCTGGAATCGCGGGAACGCTGATGGCTGTCGTCGCTCTCGCATCGGCCTCCGGCTCTCCGGGCGTCACCACCACGGCGCTCGGGCTGGCGCTGCTCTGGCCGCGCCCGGTCCTGCTCGTCGAGGCCGATCCCACCGGTGGCTCAGGGTTGCTGGCGGGCTACTTCCGTGGCACGCGGGAGTACGACGCCGGGCTCATCGAGCTGGCACTAACGGCGGGCAACCTCAGCGATGCACTCGGCGACGTCGTCCGTCCCATCGAGGGCACCACTGTGTCGTTCGTCGCCGGCACCAGATCGCACACCCAGGCCAGCGCGCTGCGGGATCTCTGGACTCCACTGGCGGACGTGTTGAGCGAGCTTGAGTCCACCGGACAGGACGTGATCGTCGATGCCGGTCGACTGGGACTTCACGGGTCGCCGGAGCCCCTGCTCGATGCTGCTGACCTGGCGCTGCTCGTCAGTCGTACGACGCTGCCGAACCTGTCGGCGCTTCGATCGTGGGCCGAAGTGTTCCAGCGCCCCGCACTCGACTGGCACCAGTCTGCGGTCCTGTTGATCGGCGAGGGCCAGCCCTACAGCACCCGCGACGTCTCCGGGGCGGTCAGCCTCCCCGTGCTCAGCTCTCTGCCAAACGACCCCGAGTCCGCAGCGGTCTTCTCCCGAGGAGCGCAACCTCCCAAGAAGTTCGACACGGGACCTCTGGCCCGAGCACTCCACGCGGCCATCGCCTCGATCCACTCGACGATCACCCGCCGTCGCAACGAGCTGCTCGAAGCAGCCCGGTCATGACGACGGAGCGCGCCCCTGAGACCAACGAGGACTACGAGACCCCGCCGGCCGGGCTGCCGCTATTCACCCAGCCAGTGCCGCCCGTCGCCGAGCATCGCGACATCGCCCGCGCGCTGACGTCGGTGGGACACCTGTCGGCTGTGAGCACCACTGCATCTATCGGCAGGAACCTGGACTGGTCGCTGGTCTCTGCGCTGCGTGCGCAAGCCTCCGAGCAGCTCAGCCAGTCGGTCGCCGCTGACCGAGGACGGCTCGACAAGCTCGCGCAGGAGGAGTTGGGGCGGACGATCGTGCTGGACCTCATCGAGGCCACCGTCGCCGACCGCGTCAACGCGGGGATGCCCACCCTTCCTGTCGCTGAGCAGGATGCGCTCGCTCGGGCGGTCTTCGACTCGCTATTCCGGCTCGGCCGGCTTCAACCGCTGGTGGACGACGACCGGGTGGAGAACATCATCATCACCGGTCACGACAGCGTGGTCCTGGAACTCATCGACGGCTCCCAGGTCGACGGCCCTCCAGTCGCCGACTCCGACGAGGAGCTGATCGACTTCCTGGTCTTCCTCGCCTCGCGCTCCGAGGTGAACGCTCGCGGGTTCTCCGAAGCACAACCGCGCCTGCATCTGCGGCTCGACGGGGGCTCGCGTCTCGCCGCTGCCGCATGGGTCACGCCGCGCCCGTCTGTGGTGATCCGGCGGCACCGGCTGATGACGGTGACGCTCGACGACCTGGTGGCCAGAGAGATGCTCACGCCGGTCGCCGCGTCGTTCCTGCGGGCGGCGGTGCGTGCTCGCAAGTCCATCGTGGTCTCCGGCGCACAGGGAGCGGGCAAGACGACCTTGGTCCGGGCGCTCTGCGCCGAGATCGATCCCTTGGAGGCGATTGGCACGTTCGAGACCGAATACGAGCTGCACCTGCACGAGTTGGGGCGGCACAAGATCGTGCACCCCTGGGAGGCACGTCCGGGCTCCGGGGAGCGTGGTGCGGACGGGCGCATGGCCGGCGAGTTCACGCTCGACGACGCCCTGGTCGACTCCTTCCGCTTCAACCTCGCTCGCCAGATCGTCGGCGAGGTCCGAGGCAAAGAAGTCTGGGCGATGATCAAGGCGATGGAGTCTGGCACCGGGTCCATCTCCACCACTCACGCCTCAGACGCGGTGGCAGCGATCCGCAAGCTGGTCACCTGCGCGATGGAAGCCGGGCCTCACGTCACCCACACGCTCGCCACGAGCAAGCTCGCCTCGACCATCGACCTGATCGTCCACCTCGACATGCGCACCACCAACGAGGACGGGCGTTCGACACGACGCCGCCGGGTGGCCGAGATCATCGCCCTCGACCCCGGCGAGCGCGAGACCGGCTACGCCACCACCCACGTCTTCGCGCCCGATCTCGACGGCACGGCGGTCCCGGCGATCCTGCCTGATGCCTACCGCGCTCTTGCCTCGTACGGTTTCGACCTCAGCTCCTACTTGGCCCAGCAGGAGGTGCGGTCGTGATCGTCCTCGTCCCTGCCCTCGCCGGCGCACTGATCGTCGGCGGTCTGATCGCACTGGTTGTGGGGCTGCGCCCGTCCCCGGTGATCGAGCGCCCCTCCCGGCCGCGCAAGGTCCGCACGCTCACCAAGCAGACCCGGAGCCTCCTGCTCGGCGGGGTCGCCGCCGGCATCGTGGCATTCCTGGTGACCGGATGGGTGCTCGCCCTCATCGTCGTCCCCATTGCCTTCGTCGGCCTGCCCGTCCTGCTCTCCTCCTCCGCGGCCGCCCAGCGGATCGCCCGCCTCGAAGCGATGGAGGAATGGACCCGCTCCCTCTCCGGAGTGCTCACGGTCGGCGTCGGCCTGGAGCAGGCGCTCGTCGCGACCCTTCGTTCGACTCCTGCCGCCATCGCGCCCGAGGTCACGCGGCTGGTCGCTCGACTACGAGCACGCTGGCCCACCGAGGATGCCCTCCGCGCGTTCGCTGACGAGCTTGACGACGCCACCGGCGACCTCGTGGCCGCCAACCTGATCCT
>JAGQUE010000025.1 GCA_020438665.1 Nocardioidaceae bacterium
CGTACATCGCGGACTGCCACTCGACACCCGACAGGGGAGTGCCCTCCGGCTTGGCCTCGATCACCCCGACCACCCGCTGGTCGACGTAGAGCAGGTAGTCGGCTCGACCGTGCCCCGTCGCCATTGTCGCCTCGCGGCGCGCGACGCCTTGGGCCGCGAACAGGTTGAGCGCCCGGCTGTCCTGCACCGACCAGCCAGCGTCAGTGAGCTGCCGGTCGATGAGCACGCGGGCGCGCGCCTCCGCGGCAAGGCGGTTGGCGTCGTCCCCGGTGCTCATGGTGCCTCTGAGGTTATCGGGATGGGTCGGCGTCCACCGGCGGATCGGCGGGTCAGGTGTAGTGGGTCCGGTCGATACAGCGGAGGAACTCCTGCTCCCCGACACGGGTGTTCCAGATCCGCCTCGAGCGATCGCTGAGGTGCATCTCGAAGGACCAGTCGTCCGGCGACCACCAAGAGAATGTCTCCACTCGCTCGCCCAAGGCGACGACCTCGTCCAGAGCGGGGATCAGGTCGCTGTCGAGCGAGGCCAGGATGACGAGGTCGATGTCAGGTTGTCGAGCGTGGCGCAGAAGGGCCAAGGCGCACATGACATCGACGCCCTTCTCTGTAGGAGGACCCTCCGGGATCTTGATTCCAGTGACCGGGTCGCGAACCGGACGGCCGGACTCGTCGCGCATGTATCGATAGCGAAGCGGACGGTGAGTCACGGTCACCCGCTTGTCGCGCTCCCACTGTGCCTTCTGCGCGAGGTTCCGTGCGTACCCATCAGGATCGTGATCCCCGTTGGGAAGCCCGCGATAGACGTCGACCGTGCGCAGTACCGCGTTCGGCCGGCCGTCTCGCTGCCGAGAGTTGCGGACCTGAAGCAGTTGGTTGGAGAAGTGCAGCGGATCGATCAGCGCTTCGTGCTTCGGGCCGTACCGGGTCGACTTGAATCGGCCATGGCCGGTCAGGTGGACGTTCTGGTAGTCCACGACGATCGCGGTGCGAAGGTCGGGCATGAAAGCCTCCCGGGAGAAAAAACCCCACCAGTCCCGGAGGACGGTGGGGAGTTATGGCACAAGTGTCACACGTCGCCTGGGGTAGGACAACTTGTACAGCGGATCTTCGGACGTTACGGCGAACACACCTCGCGCCTCCGTCGCGCGCGTTTCATATGCCGTCGATCGGCGGTCCCTTGTGGGTTCGCCCCATCGTGTCGGACCGCTCAGGCACCATGAGACCTGTGGCGAAGCTAGACGTTGAGTGGGCGACCCAAGAGATCGACAAGTTCCTGCAGGTGACGGCTCAGGTCGTTCCGGACATGGGTCCGGGGGTGGTGTACTTCGGAACCGTGATGCGGGGTCCTGAGACCGAGGCCTCAGCGAGAGCGCACGTCGTGGAGCAGATTCTCGATCGCGCCCTGCCAGGCTGGCGAACCGAGCGACCCACGAAGGACAAGGAGCACTCCTGGCTGCGCGGTCAAGCGGCGCGGGCCAAGGCGGCACTGCAGAGAGAAGTCGAGCTCGCCGAGAAGCTCGGCGACAACGCGCCGGATATGGACGCGGCGAATCTCCACCCGTGGGCATGGGAGAACGGCAGGAGCTACTGGAACACTGGCCACTATCACCAAGCGGTCATGCAGGCGGCGATCAGGATCAACGCCGAGACCCAGGCGAAGCTTGGACGGATGGACGTCTCGGAGGCGGATCTGTTCAACCAAGCGTTCTCGCTTGACCCGCCGAAGGAAGGTGCATCGCGGCTTCGCCTCATGGAGGACGACGGCAGCAAGACCTATCAGAACCTCCATCGAGGTGCCCGGTCCTTCGCGGAGGGTCTTTACGCGGCGATTCGTAACCCCGGTATGCACGTTCCGCATGACGGCGGCGAAGAGCAACTCGCCTTGGAGCAGCTGGCGGCTTTCAGCTTGCTGGCTCGCTGGGTTGATCAGGCAGATGTCCGGAGTGCGCGGGGCTGAGCTGGACGGTTATGGCGGCCCAGCGGTCCGCAAATAGTCCGCAAGAAGTCACGCGGAGACCGACGATCGCCGACGACGCCCAACGGTCCTGTGAACGCGTTTGCGCAGGTCAGAGTGTGTCTTCTGGGTTCAACCAACGGCGACCAACAACAGCCGAAACCCCGCGTGATCGTTCCGCTTCAACGTTTAGGGTCGTCGGGCCTCGCTGGTAGGCGTTGAGGACTGCTGGTTCTCGGGCTCGAGCTGGTCCGCAGATAGTCCGCAAGCCCGTCGACGCTCCGGCTCCCGCCGTCGGGCGCTGCAGCGTCCAGCGAGGGGCACGCTGGGGCGATGGCCCTTCCCGAGATCAAACCCGGATCGTTTCTCATTATTGACGTCAGAGGCAAGAAGACTAAAATGAGAAACATGCCAGCCACTAGCCCGTACACGAGTCCCGAGCAGCAGGCGGACCTCGAACGCCTGGGCGCCCGGCTGCGCGACCGCCGAAGGGCCCTCGGCGTCACGGCAGTCGCATGCGCCGAAGCTGCTGGCGTCTCGCGCGTCACCCTGCACAGGATCGAGGCAGGCAACCCCTCGGTCACGATCGGCGCCTACGTCAACGTGGCAGCCGCCCTCGGACTTCACCTCGTCGTCCCGGTCCTCGACGCGCCAGCAGCACAACCCGCGACGGTGACGGTCGGCGACTACCCCGGCCTGCGCACACTGGCCTGGCAGACCGACGCCGGCACCACCATCACCGAGACCGAGGCCCTCAACCTCTACGAACGCGCCTGGCGACACCTCGACCAGGAGACGTTGACCGAGCACGAGAAGGCGTTCATCCAGCACCTGGCCGACACCTACAGCAACGGGAGACTGCTTGTTTAGACGGCTGCACCACCAACGGGTGGCCGAACTGCTGTCGATGCTCGACGCCCCGCTCCTGGCCGAGCACCACTGCTGGTTCGGCGGCGGCACCGCGATCGTCCTCGCCAACGGTGAGTTCCACGAGTCGGTCGACATCGACTTCCTGGTCTCCGACCAGCAGTCGTTCCGACGGCTGCGCCAGCTGGTCAGGGACCATGGGCTGGACGCTCTGGCTACCCGCGAACTGGACCTAGGTCGAACACCCTCTGTTGACGGTTACGGCATCAGGACCTCGGTGCTCGTCGCGGGGACAGCGATCAAGTTCGAGATCATCCACGAAGGCCGCATCGACCTCGACACCCCCTCCCCGGACGATGAGATCTGCGGTATTCGGACCCTGACGCGAACCGACCAGGTCGCAACGAAGCTGCTCGCCAACGACGACCGTTGGGCGGACACGTCGACGTTCAGCCGCGACCT
This sequence comes from Nocardioidaceae bacterium, assembly GCA_020438665.1. Next base: position 3,284 of record JAGQUE010000025.1, read on the forward strand.
GATCGACCTGGCCATGATGAGGCCCGACACCGCCGCCCTGGAGGACGGCGCGCGCAAGGCGGTCGATGCGTACGGCACGACGGTCGGCGAGAGCCTCAACAATGCCATCTCCTACCTCCGAGACCGCCCGCAGCGCCTCGACGACCACATCCGCGCACTCAAGATCGACGCGCCCCGAGCAGTCGTCTGGCAGCGCATCCGCGAGCTCTCCGCACGGGCCGCGAGGATCGAAGATCTAGGTCGGCGCTCGGACTAGCCTGACCGTCCAGCGGTCCGCAAGCAGTAAGCAAGAAGCGTGGCTGAGAATCGCCACTGACGGTTGACCATGCCGACCATGCAGCGGTCGCAGTCCGCACACGGTCCGCAACGTCTCGAGGTCACACCACCACGGCCACCTTGCCGCGCACGGCACCGGAGGCAAGCGACCGCAGCGCCTCGGGCACCTGGTCCAGCCGGTAGGTCCGCTCCAGGCTCGGCAGCACCTGGCCGGCCTCGACCAGGTCCGTGAGCGGTGCCAGGTCGGTGGCACGCTCCTTGGTGGCGTGCATGGTGAGCCGCTGACCCACGAAGGGAGACATCAACACGGCCCGGAGCTGGCGGTCGATGCCGCCGGTGAGGTTGCCGCCGCTCTCGCCTCCCACGATCACCAGCGTGCCGCGAGGGGCGACGGCGCTGCGCAGGCGGGACAGTGACGAGCTGCCGCCGATGTCGAGGACCAGGTCGTAGCGGTGGCTTCCATCCGCGAAGTCCTCATAGGTGTAGTCGATGACCTGCTCCGCGCCCAGGGAGCGCACGAGGTCGAGCTTCGCGGTGCTCGCGACTCCGGTGACGCGGGCACCCATGGAAACGGCGATCTGGACGGCGTAGCTGCCGACTCCCCCCGAGGCGCCGATGACGAGCACGCTCTGGCCGGCCTCGAGCCGACCGGCGTCGCGGATCGCCTGAAGAGCCGTGATCCCTGAGACGGGGACGACGGCGGCCTGCTCCCAGGTGAGGCTTGGCGGCTTGGGGGCGAGCTTGTCCTCGCGTGCCGCGGCGTACTCCGCGAAGGAGCCGCGGCTGATGCCGTAGACCTCGTCGCCGACGGCGAAGCGGGTGACGGACGCGCCGATCTCCACGACCGTCCCCGCCACGTCCAGGCCCGGCACCCGGTTCTTGGGGCCGCGGAAGCCGAAGCCCAGGACTCGCATGAGGTAGGGCTTCCCCGTCATGTTGTGCACGGTGCCGCGGTCGAGACCCGCGGCGTGGACACGGACGAGCACCTCGTGGTCGGCGATGGTGGGTCGTGCAGTCTGCTCGAAGCGGAGCATGTCGGTGTCGCCGTACCGGTCCTGGACGACGGCGCGCATGGTGGAGATCCGCTGCGTGGGCTTGGTGGTCATGGTCGGTTCCTTCCGGTGGTCGACGCCTGAGGCATCAGAGGGTGACGGGGTCGTACTGGATCTCGCGCTGTACGGCGCGGGCTCGCTCGGCGCCGGCGAACCGGCGGACCAGGTGGAGGGCCATGTCGATGCCGGCGCTGACGCCGGCGCTGGTGATCAGGTCACCGTCGTCGACGAACCTGGCGTCGACATCGGTGATCACGGTCGGGTCCGTCTCGGACAACAGGTTGAGCGACGCCCAGTGCGTGGTGGCCCGACGGCCGGTGAGCAGGCCAGCCGCGGCGTAGACCAGGCTGCCGGTGCACACCGAGGT
>JAGQUE010000344.1 GCA_020438665.1 Nocardioidaceae bacterium
AGCGAAGCAGGATGCCCGCGGGGTGGCGGGTATCTCGGCTCAGAGCGGTGACTCCTTCCCTGCATGGGCTCCGCCTCGACCGCGAGGTGGGGCGTCGACCGAGCTTGATCGGAGCAGACCCATGCCACAGACCGTGCGGAAGTTCTGGGGACCCTTCCAGGGACGGGTGACCCTCAACTTCAACTGGGACGCGATCAACCACGACTCCGTCGTGCTCGTCACCGCGTCGGAATACCAGGTCACCACGCCGGTGTCCTCCGAGCACCGGTTCATCGGTGCCGCCAACATCACCGTCGACAACATCGCGCCGCACGGCCCGCCGTACGACCCCAACCACGGCGTCACCTTCGTGGTCAACGTCGACTGGGGCAGCCCGTTGAACATCGTCACCGACATCACGGTCCTCGACGATGCTCCCGTCGAGGTCGACTTCTAGGACGGGGCGCCTCATGCAGACGATCCGGAAGTACTGGGGCCCGTTCAAGGGCCGCGTGACGCTGAACTACAACTGGGGTGCCATCGACCAGGACTCGGTCGTCGTGGTCACCGTCTCCGAGTGCACGGCCGACGGCGTGCGGTTCATCGGTGCCGCGAACCTGTCGGTCGACAACGTTGCGCCGCACGGCCCGCCGTACGACGGCAACCACGGCGTCACCTTCGTGGTCAACGTCGACTGGCCCGAGCCGCTGCGCTTCGCCACCGACATCACGGTGCTGGATGCCAAGCCGGTCGAGGTGCAGTTCTATGAGCCCGACGTCAGCCACAACCTCGGCATGCGGACCCAGTTCCAGCAGAGCAGGCAGTGGTGCTGGATCGCGACGGCGGTCAGCGTCGACCACTTCTATGACCCGGCGAGCACATGGACCCAGTGCCAGGTGATGACGCAGATCGGGCAGGAGATCAACGGCTTCCCGGCGGACACCCGCGCCTGCCCGACGGCCGAGGCGTTGCGGGCCAACCCCGGGCTGGCGATGCGGCTGGCCGACCCCTACGACATCGCCGCGCGCTATGTCATGGACGACCCCGCCCTCGGTGTCGACACGCGCTACCTCAAGTCCGGAGGCGTGACGGACGCTCTCACGAAGACCAACAACCTCGGCAGCTGGCAGGGCCCTGGGGTGACGCTGGACCAGCTGGCGCAGGAGATCAACGCCGGCCGCCCCGTCATCGCCGGGATCACCTGGAACTCCGGTGGCAGCCACTACCTCACGATCGCCGGGGTGCAGGGCGAGGGCCTGCTCATCCTGGACCCGGTCAACGGGCAGTCGCTGACCGAGTTCGGGGACTTCCCGGGCACCTACTTCGGTGGCGCTTCCCTCGACGGCTATGCCTTCACGCGGCCCTGACGAGGGACGTCACGAGTCGACATGCTTCCCCGGCTCCCAGCCGCGGGGGCCGATCAGCTCCTCGGCGCGAGCGAGGGGCACCTCCTCCAACGGCGTGGCCATCGAGTCGTTCCACCGGTTGAAGACGCCGAACATGCAGACCACGCCGAGGATCTCCACGATCTGGCTCTCCGACCAGTGCTCGGCCAGGCGCGCATAGGACTCGTCGGTGACGGCGTTGGGCACCGACGCCGCCTCCATCGCGAAGTCGAGGGCGACCCGCTCGGCCTCGCTGAAGAGCGGGCTCGTCGTGTAGTCATAGACCGCGGCCATCTTGTCGTCCGAGACGCCGTGGCGAGTGGCGCTGACACTCGTGTGTGCCTTGCAGTACTGGCAGCCCGACGCCGTGCTCGCCATGTGGGCCACCAGGCGCTTGAGCCCGAGGTCGACCTCGCCGTCCGGTGCGAACACCGCTCGGTTGAGCTGGATCACCGCCCGTGCGATGGCAGGCACCCGCTGCATCGTCAGCAGGCTGTTGGGCACGAAGCCCAGGGTCGTGGTGAAGTGACCCAGCTCGTGGGCGAGGTCGTGGTCAGGGCATTGGTCGAGCGGAAGCGGATCCATGCGCGCCATGACCGACCAGCGTGCAGGCACACCGGAGGACGCCTGGCCAGTGTTCCGCAAGGCAGAACCCGGCATGCGCGCGACCACCGGTGGCGAGGGGTGGGCTCTCCGATCCAGTGGCGCGACCTCGGCCGACGGGCGCGGCTCCGACGTCCCTAGGATCGAGGCGTGATCGCGGACCGCTGGGGCGTCAGTGACGACGAGACGCGGCGGGCCTATCCCTGTGACGCCCTGGTTCCAAGACCCGCGTGGCAGGCCTGGCGAGGGGTCACTGTCGCGACGACCACTGACAAGGTCTGGCCGTGGGTGGTCCAGCTCAGGCTCGCTCCCTACTCCTATGACTGGATCGACAACCTCGGGCGCCGGTCGCCGCGCGAGCTTCGCTCGCTCCCTGATCCGCAGGTGGGCGATCCCTACAGCGCGAGTGCCGGACGACCCGTCGGCACGGTCGTGGCGGTGGAGTCCGGGGTCCACCTGACTGCGACGATCATGGGAGCCCACATGTCCTATGTGCTGGTGGACCGGGGTCATGACACCCGGCTTCTGCTCAAGGTCGCCGCCGCCAGGGGTCGCGCCCTCGGGCCGCTGTTCGCGCTCGGCGACCTGGTGATGGCACGCAAGCAGCTGCTGAACCTCAAGCGGTTGGCCGAGGACCGCTAGCCTTCAGGTTCCTGGCCGTCGAGGCAGGGTCGGCCCCATGCTGACCACCCGAGCAGGTCGCCCGAGCAGGAAGGCCAGACATGGACGAGATCGACCCGGTGCTCAAGGCCGACCCGCCCCGCTTCAGCGAGGACGAGGCGGTCGGGGTGGTGGCCACGCACTTCGGCGTCCGTGCGGACGGCGCGCTCGACGTGGGCAGCGAACGCGACCAGACCTTCCTGCTGACCGACGGCGACGTGCGGACCGCCGTGCTCAAGATCTCCAACGCGGCGGAGAACCCCGCCATGCTCGACATGGAGTCCCTCGTGGTCCGCCACATCGCGAGGGTCGACCCGGGGCTCCCGGTGGCCCGTCCGCTCGCGCACGTCGACGCCACCGACCCCGAGGATGCGCTGTCCTACCGGGTCCTGGTCGCCGCCGGCGGCGCCGACCACTGGGTGCGCGCCTATCCCGTGATGCCGGGGCGGATGCGCTCGGACCCGGGCGAGCTGAGCGACCGGGCGATCGTCGCCTGGGGCGAGACGACGGCCCGGCTGGCCAGGGCGATGCGCGGCTTCAGCCATCCCAGCGCCCACCGTTCGCTGCCGTGGGACCTCAAGTCCGTCCCCTTGACCCGCGGCATGGTCCCCTCGATCCGCCACCCCCGGCTGCGTGCGGCGGTCGAGCGGACCCTGGACAGGTACGACGCCACGATCGCCCCGCGGTGGGAGTCGCTGCGGGCCCAGGTCGTCCATGGGGACCTCAACATCGACAACGCGCTGCTGGATGACGACGGTCTCATCACCGGCATCATCGACTTCGGCGACATGAGCCACACCGCGCTCATCACCGACCTCGCCTCGGTCATCGACAGCCTCGTCCTCGGCCGCGAGCCCGAGGAGGGCTTCCGGGTCGCGCGGCTGGTGCTTGACGGCTATCAGCGGGTGACACCGCTCGAGCCCGACGAGCTCCTGCTGATCAGCGACGCCTGGGCCGCGCGCGCGGCCGCCGGCATCGCCATCGCGTCGTGGCGCAGCGCCGAGGGCCTGGAGGATCCGGAGTTCGCCGAGCGCGACCTCGCCCTGCTCCACTCGGTGCTCCGCCAGATCATCGACACCGGGTTCGACGAGGCCGCGCGCAGGGTCAGCGGGCTCCACCCGATGCCGCCACGCGACGAGCTGGTCCAGCGCCGGGCGGCGGCGTTCGGCCCTGCGATCGAGCCGCTCACCTATGACGAGCCGCTGTTCATCGACCGCGCCTCCGGCGTCTGGATGTACGACGTCAACGGCGACCGCTTCCTCGACGCCTACAACAACGTCCCGAGCGTGGGGCACGCCCACCCCCGGGTGACCGAGGCCATCGCCCGGCAGTCCCGCGTGGTGAACACCCACCTGCGCTACCTCCACCCGACCGCGATCGAGCTCGCCGAACGGCTGCTCGCCACCTGCCCGCCCGGTCTCGACACGGTGCTCTTCGTCAACTCCGGGTCCGAGGCCAACGACCTGGCGTGGCGGCTGGCCACCCACGTCACCGGCCGGCGCGGCGCGCTGTGCACCCACTTCGCCTATCACGGGATCTCCGAGGCGATCGCGCCGCTCTCGCCCGAGGTGCTCTTCTCAGGAAGCCTGAGCGGGCACGTCGAGCGCTGGCGACCGGCCGACGCCTATCGCGGCGCCCACCTCGACTCCGCGGAGTTCGAGGCCGCCCTGGCAAGGCTGGTCGCCAAGGGGCTGCCGCCCGCCGCCGTGATCCTCGACGGTGTGATGCAGAGCGACGGGATCCAGGTGCTCACCGCGGACTATGTCGGCGACCTGGTCCGGCTCGCTCACGAGGCGGGTGCCTTGTGGATCGCCGACGAGGTCCAGGGTGGCCACGGCCGCACGGGCGAGGCGATGTGGTCCTTCCAGCGGTTCGGCATCGAGCCCGACGTCATCACGATGGGCAAGCCGATGGGCAACGGCCACCCGGTCGCGGCGGTTGTCACCAAGCGGGAGTTCCTCGAGGGCTTCGCCGACGAGACGGTCGTCTTCTCGACGTTCGGCGGCAACCCCGTGTCGGCGGCCGCCGGTCTCGCCGTGCTCGACGTGCTGGAGGACGAGCGAGTCCTGCCGCGCGTGGTCGCCGCGGGGGAGACGCTGCGCTCGGCCGTTCGTGAGGCGACCGTCGAAGCCGCTTGTGTCGGCGACGTGCGCGGGGTGGGGCTGGCCAACGGGATCGAGATCGTCACCGACCGGGAGTCCAAGGCTGCGGACGGCGCGACCGCGTCGGCGCTCAAGAACGCGCTGAAGCGCAACGGGGTCCTGGTCGGCACGGCCGGCGCGGACGGCAACGTCCTCAAGGTCCGGCCGCCGCTCGCGTTCACCGACCGCGAGGTGCCCGTCTTCGTCAACGCTCTCGTCGCCTCGCTCCGCGAGCTCGGTCTCCTGTCCTGACGCGTCGGCCCCGACCCCGACCCCGGCCGCGGCTCGTGCGCGGGCGGCGTACGGCGTGGGGGTGGCGGGTACCTCCATGCCATGACCGACACTTTCCAGGACGGCGACAGCGCTGGCGCCGACGACCCGCTCCGGCGCTCCCGCACCAGCAGCGTGTGGATCGCGATCGCCCTGTTCGCCGTTCTGCTCCTGCTGCTCATCATCTTCATCGCGCAGAACACCCAGAGCGTCGCCATCTCCTTCCTGGGGTGGAGCGGTCACGCGCCCCTGGCGGTGTCGCTGCTGGCCGCCTCGCTCGTCGGGATCGTGCTGACGTTGGTCGCCGGCTCGCTGCGGATCGTCCAGCTGCGTCGTCGCATCCGGCGGGAGCGGCGGGCCGCGACGGTCGACCAGCCTCCGGCGCCGTGACAGGAGACGCGTCGGCCGCGCTGCCGTAGCGTGACCATGTGCCCCCCTCGCCCACCCGGGCAGCAGCCCTTGCCCAGCGGCTGCTCGACGCCCAGGTCGCCTTCCACCTGGAGCGGCTGACCGGGGACCGGTTGGTGCCGACGGTCACCGTGCTCGTCGACCGGGCGCTGGCGTCCGGCGCGCGCCTTCCGATCGAGGAGCTCGTCGACCGGGACGCGGTCGTGGGCGCGGTCGTCCGCACCCTGCGGACGACGTCGTCCAGCGCGGCCGTCGCTGGGATCGTCGAGGCGGTGGTCGACGTGCTCATGGAGGGGCCGGACGAGCCCTATCCCCTCGGCGACCTCGCCGATCGGCCCCAGGTCGAGGCGCTGGTCGACAGCCTGCTCGCGTTCCACCCGGTGGTGGAACGGTTCGTCGACGGGCTGGCCGGCGTCCCCCTGGTCGGCACCACGGCCTCCCGGTTCATGGGACGGGTGGCGGCCGAGGTGCTGCGTGCCAACAAGGCCGTCGCCGACAAGGTCCCGGGCCTGGGCTCGCTGATGTCACTGGGGACCAACGCCGCGACCCGGATGGTCGGCTCCGCCGACAAGCGGCTCGACGGCCTGATCGGCGACACGATGGGCAAGGGCGGCGCGCTCGCCGTACGCCGCCTCAACCGGGTCGTCGTCGAGACGCTGCGCGACCCGGTGACCCGCGAGGCCGTCCTCCAGGCCTGGGACCAGCTCGCCGAGGAGGACGTCACGGGCTTGCGCGAGCACGCGACGCGGGAGCAGGTCGCCGGCGTGGCCGACGCCCTCCATGACCTGGCCATCCGGGCGCTCGCCACCGACCACGCGGATGCTCTGGTCGGTTCCCTGGTCGACGCGTTCGTGGACCGGTTCGGCGGCTATACGCCGACCGAGCTGCTCGACGAGCTCGACCTGACCCGCGACGACCTGGTCACCGACGTGGTCGCGCTGGCCGCCCCGCTGGTCGAGGCGCTGCGCACCTCCGGCGAGCTCGACAGCCTGCTGCGGGCCGAGCTGGAGCCGTTCTTCGGCTCGCCCGAGGTGACGGACCTGCTGGGTTGACGCGCCACGCCCCCGTCGTCACGCCGCGCGGGAGGATCATCCAGCCGTCTCGCGGTCGAGCGTGGCCGGGCCGCTGACCTCACGCGTTGGCCGGGTGGCTCCGATCCAGGTCAGCCGGAGGCAGGAACTCGCGCAGCACGTCGTCGTGCATCTGGCTCTTGGCGTCGAGACGGCGGATGACGTCGGCCACGGCGATGCCACGGACACCGGCCAGGGTGATCGAGCCGCGGTCCTTGGTGGTGATGCACCGCGTCACACGGGGCGCGTGCATGGCCACGCAACGGTCCGCGATAGACGCGGCTGCCGTCGCCCACTCGGCGCCCGAGACGAAGCGCCCCCACGCATCGGCATCGGCCATCACGACCTCGATCATGGCCTGGTACTGGCGGTCGAGCGGCTTGGTCATCACCACCCCGGGATGGTCCAGGGTGATGTCCAGCTCCTCGAACAGGTGTCTGCGCAGCTTGAGTACCTCGCCGGAGCCGGCCAGCGACGGCACCAACGACTCGTCGACCCAGCGACGGAAGTCGGCCACCGACAGCTCCGGGCGCTTGCGGAGGAAGACGAGATGGCGCACGAGGGTGTCGGTGCCGTCGGGAGCGGGATCGGTCGAGTCCTGCACGGTGGCGCTGTTGGGGCCGATCCCGGCGTACCCGATCATCTGGGACAGGAAGTTGATCCCGTCCTCCATCTGCACCCGCGAGGCGGCTTGGAACGCCGCCAGCCCCTCCATCGTCGCGAACGTCGCCTCCGGGACGCCCTGGAAGTCGTCCTCCGGGTCGGGCTGCGCCGACACTCCCGCGATCTCCGGCCACATCGAGCTCTCGAAGCTGACCTGGTGCAGCCACACGGAGTCGATGCCGGGGAAGCGTGGCGGCAGGGTGACATGGGCATTGAGCCAGTAGTCGTAGAAGTCCTCGTCGGTCAGTCCTTCCTTGGCCCGGAGGGGGATGACGAGGGTCAGGGCGTCAGTCATGCTGCGTTCTCCTGGTGAGGTTCACGAGCGCTCTGCGGCCGCCGTCAGACGGCTCAGGAGCTGGGGAGTGACGGAGCGGTACGCCGCGGGGTTCACCGGGTTGAGCCAGTGGGTGGCGCGCGTCGCCCGGCCGATGTTGAGGTCCAGGTCCCCGAGGACCTCGTCCACGTTGTGCAGTGAGTAGGGGATGATCTTGCCGCCCTTGTTGTGATGTCCGGCGACGGCGATGTCCATGAAGGCGAGCTGCTCCTCGGCCGCGGCACGCATCTCCGGGACGCTGGGCTTGTCGAGGAGGCCGCCGAGGTCGGCGGCGATCCACAGCGCTGCCATCTCGGCGTTGAGGGGACTGAAGAACGAGGAGTTGTAGCCGTTGAAATAGAGGCCGTCGAGGGTGGGCGGCAGGATCTGTCGGTAGAGCACGAAGTTCCCGCGCTCGTCGAACAGCTCGTCCTGCACGTCCGCAGGCAGGAAGGCCGCTCCGGGGGTGAACCCCGTCGAGCAGACCACGAGGTCCGCGGGCACGAGCGAGCCGTCGGACAGCTCGGCGTACGGCGAGCCGTCCTTCTCCAGCAGCCGCTGGATGACACAGCCGGCGTGGACGGCGATCTCCCCAGCGCGTACCCCTTCGAAGAAGCCCTCGGTGGCGAGCCCGATCGCGCCCTTGACGATGTCCTCCATCGCCCCGGGCGGCACCAGCCCCAGCTCGGCGAGGTGGAACTGCCGCATGGACACGCTCCCGACGGAGTTGAGCATCCGGCGGCGTAGCCCGTTGCCGGGGCCGTGCAGGAACTTCTCCATCCCTCGCTGGGTGCGATAGCGGAACAGCGCCTCGCCCATGCGGGTCAGCAGCAGCATCTTGAAGTTCACGACGCCGTGGAGCTTGCGGGGCACCTTCCACAGCAGCTGCCGGGCGATGACGTCGGTCGTGGCCGCGACCTTGCTCAGCGGGACGGTGACGTCGCACGCCGACTTGCCATAGCCGACCACGAGGACGTGCTTGCCGCGCGCCTCCTCGGCGTCGTGCAGCTCGGTGCCTGGGATCAGCCGGCCGCCCGCCCCGGCGAAGTCCTCGAAACCGTCGTACGACGGCACGAAGGGCTCGCTGAAGATGCCGTTGGCGACCACCAACCGGTCAACGGTCTCGACCGAGGAGCCGTCGGCCGAGACGAGCTCCAACTGCCAGCCGTCTGTGTCACGAGTCACGGCGCAGACCTCGGTGCCGAGCCGCGGCTCGACGCCGAAGTGGGCGGCATAGTCGACGAGGTAGGACTGGATCTGCTCGCCGGAGGGCCACTCCGGGAAGGCTTTCGGCATCGGGAAGTCCGAGAGCGCGTACTGCGCCTTGGGGCTCTGGGTGCACAGACCCGGATAGCGGCGGGTGGCACTCCAGACCCCGCCGATGTCGGGGGTCTTGTCGACCACGAGCACCTCGTGGCCCGCCTGCTGGAGGACCTTGGCGGTGACCAGGCCGGCAACCCCGGCTCCGATGACTCCGATGCGCATCTCAGTGCCCCGGAGGGAGGTCCATCTCGATGCCGAAGTCGTCCATGATCGACTTCACCAGGGCGAAGTCCATCGGGCCGGGAGGCATCTCGGACAGCGCCTGGTAATAGGCCTCCAGGCCGGCCGGCGAGACGACGGAGATGACCCGGGACTCCTCGTCGTAGGGGTTGCGGAAGGCGTGTGGCACGTTGCGGGGGAGGTAGAGGTAGTCGCCGAAGGCGATGGTGAACTCCTCGCCCCCGAGGGTGACATCCATCTTGCCGGCCAGGCAGATGAACGACTCGTCCTCACGGGTGTGGGTGTGCAGCGGCGGACCGTTCACCCCCTGGGGGACGGTGTACTCGAAGAGCGAGTAGGCGTCGTGGGTGTGCTTGCCATCGTTCTTCTTCGTGATGGTCAGGCCGATCGCGGGGATCTGCTCACCCTCGCGAGACAGAACCTTGAAGCCTCCGCTGAGGGTCATGTGTCCTCCCGTTCCTGACACCGGCTCTCTGCCGATGTCGTCGTCGTCACACAGTGAAGCCTTGCCTAGGTCACGGCCAACCGTTGGTCCCAGTGAGCGGGACTCAGACCACGAAGCTGGTTGCGATGCCCATGCCGGTGATCCACTCGGGCACCGGCTCATAGGCCGTCCACACGACCGGCTGGGCCACCGCGGCGGCACCGATCAGCCAGGTGCGGACCTCGTGCCCCCCGGTGCCGGCGGCCTCCTCGAGTCCGCCGTGGCCGAGTGCGGCGATCGACCCCAGGTCGAGGTCGCGCAGCCTCTCCAGGAACCAGGTGTCCCACTCCGCGTTGACCGGCGCGTCGGGGTGTCCGCCCATCGCCCGCACGCGTGGCTCGCGCTCGGCGGCGAACGCGCGGGTGTCGGCGCGACCGTGGATCAGGGCGTGGCGCCGTTCGCCCTGCACCGACGCGTCGCGGGGGTCGTTGGACGGCAGCCAGTGGGAGAGGCCGCCGCTGGCGATCACCAGGACTCGCCCGCAGTCCGCGGCCCGCAGTGCACGGCCGAGGGTCTCGCCGAGGGCGATGCAGCGCTCGAGCGAGGGCAGCGGCGGCGCTGCGGTGTTGACCACGACCGGAACCAGGGGGAGGCCGGTCCCGCACAGCATTTCATAGCTCTGGACGATCCCGTGGTCGACGGTGAGGGCATAGGACAGGGCGGGGTCGAAGCCGCCGCCGACCAGCCCGTCGTACGCCGCCCACGCGAGGTCGGACTGCACCTCGATGGGACCCGGGGTGCTGCCGTAGTCCCCGAACCCGACGGCCCCCTCGACGCCGATCACGAACTGTGGCATCACGTCATAGAAGTTGGCGTGGAAGTGGTCGGGGCCGATCACGACGACGGAGTCGGGCCGCAGCGACGCCACTGCCTCGGCGACGCGACCGGCGTCGGCCAGGAAGGCGCTGCCCGGGCCGCGCCGGTCCCCGGGTGGGAGGAGGGTCGCGAAGGGCGAGTGGGAGATCCCGACGAAGCCGAGCAGATCACTCATCGAGCAGGAACTCCTCGTGCACGCGGAGGAACGCGTCAGGTTCCTCCCACTGGGGCCAGTGACCGGCGTTCTCGATGACCTCGAGGCGCGAGCCGGGGATCCAGGCGCGCAGCAGCTCGGCCTCGTCGAGCCCACCGGTGGGGTCGTGGTCGGTCCACAACACGAGCGTGGGCGCGCTGATGCGACCGACCCAGTCCGGACCCCAAGCAAAGTCTTTGCGCACCACAGGGTCTTGGAGGACCAGGGTGTTCTCGATCGCTCGGAGAAAGCCGGGACGCGAATAGACCCTTCGCCGCAGGTCGACCAGCTCGTCGGTGACCATCTCCTTGCGGTGGAAGAGGAACTCGACGCGCCGACGGACGTTCTCCTCGGTCGGCTCCTTGACCGCCAGCAGGGTCGACTCGCGCAACCGCGCCATCACCTCGGGCTTGTTGGCGATGTTGCCGGGGGTGTTGAGGATGAGCCGCTCGACGCGGCCGGGCTCGTGGGCCGCGGTCCAGGCAGCGACCCAGCCGCCGAGCGACTCACCGGACAGGTGGGCGCGCTCGATGCCGAGGGCGTCGAGCAGCCCGAGCAGGTGATCGGAGAGGACGTCGATCGTGTAGGGCCGGTCCGGCAGGTCCGACCACCCGTGGCCGACCATGTCATAGGCCGTGACCCGGAACCTGCGCGCGAGCGAAGCGACGTTGCGGCTGTAGGCCTCCAGGTGTCCACCGGTGCCATGCAGCAGCACCAGGTCCGGCCCGGCGCCCGCACGCAGGACCCGGGTCGCGACTCCGTCGACGTCGACATGGCCCAGCTCGTGGGGGGCGGCGCCCAGCTCACCCCAGATGCTGACGTGATCGGGAAGGTCAGTGGCCATCGGTGCCGTCCTCCGGGAATCGGGCCCGCGCCTCGTCGATCGTCGCGAGACCGGCGCTCTGCCGGCGGACCAGACCGAACATCGCCAGGAGCCGAGAGCTCTCGATGGTGAGGAACTCCACGGGCTCGGTGTCGGAGTCGTTGTAGTGGCGATGCCAGGTCCAGGGCGGGGTGTAGATGTAGTCGCCCGTGGCCCAGTTGACCACCTCGTCCTCGATCTCGCTGTGCCCCTGCCCGGCCAGCACGGCGTGCACCGTCTCGTGGTAGTGGCGCTGCATGTCCGAGCTGAGTCCGGGGCCGATGACCTGACGGAACAGCTCGAACGACGTCGTCGGCAACCGGCCGGCGATGCTCAGCTCGGTCGGGTTGGCGACCTTGTCGGCGGGCAGCCGCAGCAGCTCGTCGGCATGCACCACCAGGGGTCGGTCCTGTCGTGGTCGGATGACCGGGCCGAAGGTGCCCAGGAAGTCATCGAGGGTGAAGTCTTCGCCTGAGGTCGCCATCAGACCGTCTCCGTTCTTCCGCCGTCGACGGCCAGGACCGTGCCGTTGACGAAGCTCGCCTGGTCCGACGCCAGGAACGCCACCGCCGCGGCGATCTCCGACGGCGCGCCCGCCCGACCGGCGGGCACCGAGTCCACGTCCCGGGCATCCTCGTCGGCAGGGGTGGTGCCCCGCCGTGAGGCCCGGTCGGTGAGGATCTGGGTTCGGCGCGCGGTCGCCGTGGCACCCGGGGCCACGCAGTTGACGGTCACCCCGCTGGCGGCGTACTCCCGCGAGAGCAGCTTGGCGGAGGCGGTCGCCGCCGAGCGGAGGGCGACCGAGAGCGCCAGATCCGGCTGCGGCTGTCGCACGGCGACCGAGGTGAGCAGGACGACGCGTCCGAACCCGCGCGACGCCATCCCGGGCAGCGCCGCCCGGGCGAGGGCCAACGGCCCCAGCACCACCAGGTCGAGGGCGGCGTGCCACTGCTCGTCGGTGACCTCGAGGATGCGACCCGGTGGCGGTCCACCAGCGTTCAGCACGAGCACGTCCAGGGCGCCGTACTCCTCCTCGACCTGGGCCACGACGGCGCCCGCGCCGGCGGCGCCGGCGATGTCGTGCACGAGGAACCCGGCCTTCTCTCGACCAGCGCGCCCGAGGTCCAGCGCTGCGTCCTCCAGGGCCTGGGCACTGCGGCCGGCCAGGACGACACGTGCCCCCGAGTCCGCCAGTGCCTCGGCGCACGCGCGCCCGATGCCGCTCGCACCGCCGCCGACCAGTGCCACTCTGCTGCTGATGACTCCTCCTCCGGTCGTCGCGCTGGGTCCAGCCTGGGTCTGCCAGGCAGCCGTGCCAAGCGCCGATCCCGCTGAGCGGGACCGGTCAGCCGAAGCGCCCGTTGAGCGCGCGCGACGCCGATGCGGCCGTGATCCGCACGACGGGCCCTACGTGGTCGGGCTGGACCTTCGCTGTCGGTCCCGTCACCGACAGCGCCGCCACCACGCCCTTGAACGGGTCGATCACCGGGGCTCCGACGCAGGACAGGCCGATGTTGCCCTCCTCGCGGTCCACCGCCCAGCCGCGGTCGGGGATCGCGACGAGCTCGCGCTCGAGCTCCTCGACCGAGGTGATCGTGTGCCTGGTGCGGGCGGGTAGTGGCCCGTCGAGCACCGGCCTGACCACCTCGGGCGGCGAGTAGGCGAGGATGGCGCGGCCCAGACTCGAGGCGTACGCCGGGAGCCGGCTGCCGACGCGGTTGAGCTGCCGGTGGTGGCGGTGTCCGGTGATCTTCTCGGTCAGGATCACGTCGGTGCCGTCGAGGACCCCGAGCTGGACCGTCAGTCGTGTCGTCTCGTGGAGGTCCTGCATATAGGGAAGGACGACGTCCCGCAGCTCGCTGCGCGTCGGCGCGAGGCTGGCCATCTCGAACAGCAGGTCGCCGACGTGGTAGTAGCCGTTGCGGCGTCCGAGCCAGCCGAGCTCGACCATCCGCGTGGCCGTGCGGTGGGTCGTCGAGCGGGGCAGCCCGCTGCGCTCCACGAGCGTTGCGAGAGAGAGACGGCGATGGGTCTCGTCGAAGGCATGCAGGAGCCGGTCCGCCCGGATCAGCATCCCGTCCCCACTGTCCCGCTGGCTGGGATCCACGCGGTGACCCTACCCCGCTGGCCGCTACTGCGCTCGGATGAGGTGTCTCGCCCGGCGCTGCTGCGACGAGGGTCGATAATGCCTTCGCCGTCCTTTGGTGTCCGGACCTGCGCGCAATGGGGAGATGCTCATGACTGTTGAACGCTTTGCCCGTCGAGTCGCCGTATCGCTGGTAGTGGGTGGGTTGCTCGTGTTCATCCCGGCGATCTTCAGCTGGGCAGCGGCGCAAGACGCGCTGGACTCCGCCACGCGCAGTGTTGAGATGGTGGGTGGGTGGGTCTTCGCGGTCTTCGGTGCGGTGATGCTTGGTATGGGCCTGGCGATCGCTGCCGCTGTGCCCTCCGAGCCGGCGTCCGAGTCGGCCTGAACCCGGCCGCACCGGCGTGGATCGCTGCTCGTCGGGGGTGTCAGGCGAGGAAGTCCTCCGCGACCCGCCGATAGGCCTGGGCAGTGAGGGCCAAGGAGTCGATGTCGCAGCGTTCGTTGGCGCCGTGGAAACGAGACCAGTACTCCCGTGGGTCAACGCGCTCGCTCAGGAGGCCGTAGCCGTAGGTCGTGACGCCCGCCGGGCGGGTCCACCGGGCGTCGGTCTGTGCTGCAAGGAGACCCGGCACCAGTGCCGCCCCCTGGTAGGCAGCCTGGGTGACGCGCTCCAACGTGTCCCACAGGGGAGTGTCCTTGGGCGAGGCGGTCGCCTCCGTGACCTGGAACATCACATCCTCGGGTTGCACCAGGTCGCTCAGCAGCTCGACCAGCTCCCGATGGATCGCTGCCGTGTCGTCGCCCTGGATGGTGCGGACGTTGACGACAACGACGACCTCTGAGGGGAACATGTTGATCGTGTCTCCGCCGTGGATGATGGTCGGCGCCATCGTGCAGCGGGTGCAGGCGTGGGCGTGCGCGGCCACGTGAGGCTCCAGGCTCGGGAGGACCTCGTCGAGGTGGTCGACCTCACTCAAGGCGGCGGCCACCTCAGGTGTGAATGGCTGGGTCGCCACCCATCTCCGCCAGTCCTCGGAAATGCGCACGGGATGCTGCCAGGCGTCGATACGACCTACGACCTCGGCAGCCCTCACGACGGCGTTCGCATGCCCATGAGGCAGCGACGCGTGCCCCGAGTCGCCGACGACGCGGATCATGGCACCCCCGGCGCCCTTGTCGGCGACGGTCGCCTCGACCAGGACTGGCCCCCCGGTCGTCCTGCTTATCGCGCCGCCCACCTCGGTGATCGCATAGTCGGTGAGGACCGCCTGGGGCGTGGCGTCGATCAGCTGCTTGGCCCCGGCAAAGCCACCACACTCCTCGTCGGGGACCGCCCAGAAGACCAGGTCCCCACGAGGTCGGAAACCGTCGTCGGCAAGGTGCCGCATCGTCAGGGCCATCGCCGCAGTCTGGTTGAGCATGTCGACCGCGCCCCGACCCCAGACCTCGCCGTCGACGATCTCGCCACCGAACGGGTCGCGGTCCCAACCGCTGGCATCGGCATCCACAACATCGGTGTGGCCCATCAGGCACAGGGACGGCGCCGACGCGTCGCTACCCGAGATCCGCGCGACCAGGTGCCCACGCCCCGGCGCCAGCTCGTGCCAGGAGGTATCGATCCCCGAGCCCTCCACGATGTCGCGCAGCACCGTCGCATTGACCGACTCGTTCCCGGTGGATGGGAAGCCCGAGCTGACACAGCGGTTGCGGATCAGCGTCTGAAGCACCTCCGCAACCTCGTGGCCGCGCCTCGCAGTGTCGTCCACAATCGCCTCCGTTCGCGGATGATCCCCCGATTCTTGTGCTGCTGGGCTCAGGGTGGTCAAGGGCTGACAGCAGACCATGCGCACCATGGGCTCCGCGTCGGCAGCCGATCTGGCGTTGCACTGTCCGGACGATCCGGTGCGGGGCGTTCGTCCTCCAGGACCCTCAGCCCGAGCTCCCGGGCCGGCACATGTGTTCGGCGATCAACTGCCCAGGCGTTCGCATCCCGAGTCTTCGTGAACTCGCCCGGCGGGCGGCGAAGAGGGGCACTCTCAGGTCGGGAGGTGTCTGAGCAGGTCTTGGGCGACTGCTGCGGGCTCGAGGGCGGTGGTGTCGAGGGTTGGGAAGCGCGGGTCGACGTCGACGGTCTGTGCGCGGACTGCGACTGCGGTGAGGGCCTCGGCCTCGCTGGCTGGCCGCCCGATGAGGAGGTCACCGGCCAGTGGTGCCATCTCTCCCCGCAGCCGGGCGTTGACGCGGTCGCGCAGCGCTGCCGGGTCCGCGATCAGCCGTACCGGGATCAACGGGGTTGGGGTGATCGCGGCCTGATAGGTCTGCAGGTCGGCCCACCGAGACACGGGCCCGTTGACGATGAGTCGATTCGCCCCGTGTGCCCGGAACACCTGCCACAGGGCCCCGAGGTTCCGGGCTTGGAGGCGGTGGTCAACGGTGCCACCATCGACTCCGACGAACCCCAGTTGTCGTAGGTCGACGAACGCGCAGCGTTCGTCGGGGCCACCGGCGGCCATGAAGACCTGCCATCCGATGGTCGACTTGCCCACCGCGGTCGTGCCACCGAGGAGCAATGCCCGGCCGGCCACACCGGGCGTGCCGGCCCCGGGTCCGTCGACCGGTGGTGGCTGGGTTGCTGGGGCGTCCCGTAGCGAGTTCACCGCGGCCAGGACGGCGTCGGCGACCTGTGAGACTGTCCCGGTCGTGGTGTCGATGATGGGGTGCCCCAGGTCCAGCGCATCCAGTTGTTGGGCGTAGTCCGCGACACCGGCCCAGTCCTCGGCGTAGCCGCCGCGTGCTTCCAGCCGACGCTGGAGGGCCGCAACGGGAGCCGTGAGTCGGATGAACAGGGGGTCGAACGCCCGCAGCGACTCGTCGTACAGCGCCATGAGATCGGCGCCGACCACTCCCGAGACGACCAACGTCCGCGCCCCGTGGCGGGCGAACTGTGCAGCCACCACCCGAAGGGCGTCTGCTTTGAGCCGGTGAGCACCCGGGTCGATCGCCTCGTCGCAGTAGGACATGCCGAGCTGGTCGATATCGACATAGGCGGTGGCAGGGTCCATCAGAGCCAAGCGATTCAACAGCTCCCAGGACGTGACCGACTTCCCCACCGCAGGGGGCCCGTAGAGCCACACGATCCGCACCTCCGCAGGCTCGCAGCGCACACCCATCCCGAGCAACCGACATCTCCGAACCGCAGTCAATGCGCGGCTACTTGAGACTCCCTTGCAGGACCGGTGTCCGGCCAGACTCGGTCTAGGTGTTCGGCACCGTCGGATGAACCACATGATCCACATGGTCGCCACCAGCCAGCTACGCCACGACACCCCAGGACGCGGCTACTACCGCCGCAAGCTCGCCGCGGGCAAGACCAAGGCCGAAGCCATGCGCTGCCTTGATGGCGCTCGCCGAAAATCCCC
>JAGQUE010000345.1 GCA_020438665.1 Nocardioidaceae bacterium
TGGTGTAGTCCTCCGGGTTGGCGGACGCGACGACGAGCACGTCCAGCGGGAGGCGGAGGACATAGCCGCGGATCTGGATGTCGCGCTCCTCCATGACGTTGAGCATCGCGACCTG
The DNA here is from genome assembly GCA_020438665.1 of Nocardioidaceae bacterium. The sequence goes on from JAGQUE010000345.1 coordinate 116, forward strand.
GATGCGCTCGGCGAGGTCGGGCAGCTCGTTGATGGCCACGATGCCCCGGTGGGACCGCGGGATGAGCCCGAAGTGGATGGTCTCGGGGTCACCCAGGCTGCGCCCCTCGGCGACCTTGATCGGGTCGACGTCGCCGATCAGGTCGGCCACCGAGGTGTCGGGCGTGGCGAGCTTCTCGGCATATCTTTCGCTGCGGTGGCGCCAGGCCACCGGCAGATGGTCGCCCAGCTCGGCGGCGCGCCGCTGGGACTCGACGGTGATCGGGTCGAAGGGGTGCTCGGGCAGCTCGGCGCCGTCGATGACCGGGGTCCACTCGTCGAGCAGCCCGATGAGGGTGCGCAGCAGCCGCGTCTTGCCCTGGCCTCGCTCGCCGAGCAGGACGACGTCGTGGCCGGCCAGGAGTGCGCGCTCCAGCTGGGGGATGACGGTCCCCTCGAAGCCGTGGAGACCCGGCCACGGGTCGTCCCCGGTGCGGAGCTTGGCGAGCAGGTTGTCGCGGATCTCCTCGCGCAGGTGCTTCTGGCGGTGTCCGGCGGCGCGCAGCTCGGCCACGGTGGCGATGGCGGGCGCGCCGTCCTGCTGGTCGGCGCCGGTGAGGTCTGAGGTCACGCGGAAACGCTAGCCCGCCCGCGCAACCCCACGAGGGCTGCGGCGACAGCCGGGGCGCGGACCCGGCAGAATGCCGCGCATGCGCACGCTTCCGACCTACGACGACGCCGTGCTGCTGCCCGGCGGCAGCCGCCTGGCCGTGCCGGCCGACTATGGCGACCTCAACGGCCACCTGAACGTGCGCAACTATGTGGCGATCTATGACGACGCCGAGTGGGAGATCTTCGGCGGGATGGGCATCGGCGCCGTGGAGGCAGCCGCCGGCATCGGCGGCGTGTTCGCGCTCGAGCAGTGCCTGACCTATCGCCGCGAGGTGCTCGTCGGCGAGGAGGTGTCCAGCCACGTCCGGGTGATCACGCGGCGCGGCGCGCTGCTCCATGTGGTGAGCTATCTGCTCAACCACACCCGCGGCGAGGTCGCCGGCAGCATGGAGGCCCTGGAAGGCTGGGTGTCGTTCGAGTCCCGGCGGCTGACGCCTTTTCCCGACCGCGCCGCCGAGGCGTTGGACGCCCTCGCGGCCGAGGCCGCCGCACTGCCGTGGCAGCCCCAGCTCTCGGGGTCGATCAGGCTCTGAGGCACCGGCCTCAGAGGTCGGTGGCACCGTCGATCGACTCGCGGATCAGGTCGGCATGGCCGGCGTGCCGGGCGTACTCCTCGATCATGTGGACCAGCACCCAGCGCAGCGTGACCCGGTCGCCGTTGGGGCGCGCTCGGACCGCGACCGCGTCGAGGCCGTCGCCGCCGAGCAGCTCCTGGAGCGTCGCGTCGGCGGACTCCCACGCGCGCCGGTGGAGGGCGAGCAGCTCCGCGGGGGTGTCCTGGGCAGCGCTGTGCCAGTCCCAGTCCACGTCGGAGTCCCAGTCGGCGGCATCGAACGGCGGCTGCGGGTCACGGCCCTGCATCACCATCGGGAACCACCAGTCCTCGACGAAGGCCAGGTGCTTGAGCATGCCGCCGAGCGTCATCGTCGACGGAGCGAGCGGCATGGCCAGCTGCTCCTGGGTCAGTCCCTCGGCCTGACGCTGGACCGTGGCCCGGAAGAAGTCGAGGAAGCCGCGGAGCATGCTTACCTCATCGGCGGCCAGGGGCGGGCGGTGGCGAGCGATGGAGGATTCCGTCATGTCCCGACCCTAGGGACGGGGGTCGGCGCCGAGCCAGCGCTTTTCGGGGGCGCCGGCACGCGGCCGGTGACGGGGCCGGTCACGGGGCCGGTCAGCGGTCGGCGAGATCGGCCGCGAGGCCTGGGGGGACCGCGTGCCGAGCGAGGCGGCGTTCGATCCGCGCGGCCCGCTCGTCGAGCAGGGCGTCCTCGCGCAGCCGGGCCATGGACCGTAGTGCCGCCGCCAGGTGGTTCAGTCCCGAGACGCGGGCGGCGGCATCGTCGGCGGCCAGCTCGAGCAGCAGGGCGATCTCGGCATCCCAGTCGCGGACCAGACCCCACCGCGGCATGAGCAGCGGAGCGAGCGCCACGCAGCGGGCGAGGTCGGCGTGGTGCCACCGCAGGTGGGCCTCCTCGTGGGCCACCACGGCCGCGAGCTCGGCGCGCGGCAGCGCGTCGCACAGCTGGGTCGACACCACGATCCGCGGCCGCGGCCCCGGCAGTCCCATGGCGGCGGGCCAGTCGGCCTCGACCACCACCACGGGGATGACGCCGAGCTCGGGCTCGTCGTCGGGCTGGAGCGTGGCCGACGTGGCGCGGCGCAGCTCGCGGTGCCGGTGGGACCGTGGCACGACCGTGGCCAGCAAGATCATGCCGAGGACGCCGACCAGCGCCACGAGCAGCCACACGCCCACGTTGACCGCTGCCGCACGGAGTACGACGCCCGTCGTGGCGTCCTGGGACACCGACGGGGCCGCATAACCCTTCGCGGTGTCGACGAGGAGGCCGAGGAGCCTGAGCACAGCGGCCACAGCGGCGACCATCGCCAGCGCGCCGCCGCCGACCAGGAGGGCAACCGCTCGGACCGGGCGCCCACGCCCCCAGGCCGGGTGGCCGACCTGCCACCGGATCAGCTGAAGCGCCACGAACGCGGCTGCGGCCAGCGCCACCACCCGAGCCATGGGCTCAGCGCGCCTGCTGCTCGGCAGCCTCGATGGCCCGACGCAGCACGTGGAGGTCCTCGTCGACGAGGGACCCGGCAAAGCTGACGAGGGCGCCGGAGCGGTCCTCGCTGCGCATCAGCGTCTCGAGCATCTGAGTGGCGGACTCGCCCGGGTCGCGGCGCACAGGCCCGAAGACATAGGACCCCGAGGCGACGTCGTCGCGCCGGACCTCGCCGCTGCGGCACAGCCGGTCGAGGACGGTGAAGACGGTGGTCAGGGACGGCGGCCGCTCGCGGTCGGCGAGCCGGTCGGCGATCTCGCGGGCCGACAACGGCCGGTCGGAGGCGACGAGGAGGTCGACGACCGCGTGCTTGAGCGCGCCGTGAGGGCGGCGGGCGCGGGTCGGCTCAGTCGTCATGGCAGGTCACTGTACGGGAGGCGTCGCGGTTGGCCGATCGGTCGACGCGCCCTCGGTCACGGAGCCCGCCGCGACCGGCTGGACGCCATCGGCCCGGCTCACCTTGGCGAGCCACTCGTTGTAGGAGCGCAGCTGCTCGTCGTCGTCGCGGTTGGCCTGCCGGTCGTGGCGCTTGGCCTCGCGCTGGTCGCTGGCGAACCACTGCCCCAGCAGCGCGAGCCCGAGGAGCACGGTCGGGATCTCGGCGGTCGCCCAGGCGATGCCGCCCGCGAGGTCCTGGTCGGCCAGCAGGTCGACCTTCCACCACAGCGGCGGATCGGTGAAGAAGTTCACCACCGGCGTCGTCGACACCATGATCGCGATGCCGAAGAAAGCATGGAACGGGGTGCTCATGAAGGTCTCGATGAGGCGGTAGGCCGGGTTGGCCGGGGTCGGCCACGGGTCGGCACGGACGAGCGGCCCGAAGAAGAGCAGGCCGGTGATGATGAAGTGGATCAGCATCCAGTTGTGGCCCGCCACCGTGTGCATCAGCCAGTCGAAGGCCGGCGTGAAATAGATGACATAGAGGCCCGAGAGGAACAAGAACCAACGCATCGGGATGCTGGCCATCACGTGGAAGAACCGGCTGGCCATCAGCCGGACGACGAAGCGGCGTACGCCGCTGCCACGGCCGCGCGCCGGCAGGGCCCGCAGGGCGAGCGTCAACGGGGAGCCCATCAGCAAGAACAGCGGCGCGATCATCGACAGCACCATGTGTTGGGCCATGTGGACGCTGAAAAGCATCATCCCGTAGCCCTCGACACCGGTGGCGGTCACCCCGAGCACCAGCACGATGCCGACCGCCCAGAGCAGGGTGCGCCAGAACGGCCAGGCGTCGCCGCGCTTGTGGAGCGCCCAGACGCCCCACAGATAGAGCAGCAGGCCCAGCAGCGCCAGCAGCGGCACCAGCGGGATCGGCTGGGGGTGGAAGGCGAGGAGGCGGCCCAGCGTGGGTGGCTCGATGGGCATCCACATGGGACCGGTCATCCCGTGCACGCCACCGGGGCCGTCACCGCACACTTAGCCCTCCAGGAGTCGCTGACCGGCGTACGCCTCGTCTCGACGCCGCCCCGGAACCGCGAACACGGCGCTCCCGACGTGGGTGGTGTAGGCGTTGAGGGCGTCGTGCCGCGAGACCAGGCTACGCTGGATGGGCACAAAACCCCGCCTCAGGTCCGACTGCCAGGCGATGAAGAGCAGCCCCGCGTCGCGGGCGCCGTCGGGGGCCCAGCCGTCGTCATAGTTCCAGCCACGGCGATAGATCCGTGAGCCGCCCGTGTTGCGCGGGTTGGCCAGCCGCACGTGGGCGTGGCCCGGGACCACGAGGTCACCGGCCTCGTCACGCAGGTCGAGGTCGACCGGGTCGCTCTCCCGCTCCGCGCCGAGGGCGGCCCCGTTGCCGAGGGAGCGCCCGATGACATCCGCTTGGTGCTCGCGGCTCTTGGCGAACCAGTCGTCGAGGTCGATGCGGATCTGGCGCAGCACGAGATAGCTGCCGCCGTCCATCCACGAGCCAGGCTCACGCGCCAGCACCGTCGACTCCCACAGCGGCGATCCCACCGGTGGGTTGGCGGTGCCATCGCGGTGGCCCATGAGGTTGCGGCCGGTGGTCGCCGGATCGCTGATGCCGGCCTGGGTGGTGCGGAAGCCGCGCCGGGAGTAGCGGACCGCGACCCGGCCCACGAGCAGGCCGGCGACCTCCTGGACGACGCCGGCCAGCTTCATGGGGTCCTCGGCGGCGAGCTGGACGAAGAGGTCGCCGCCGCAGAGCCGGGGGTCGAGGCGGTCGTTGGGATAGGCCGGCAGGTCGAGCAGCGCGTCGGGGCGCCGGTCGGCCAGGCCACAGGCCTCGAGCAGCGAGGCGCCGACACCGGGGGTGACCTGCAGGCTGTCGGGGCGCAGGTCGAGCGCGGCGATCCCGGTCGCCCCCGGGCCGGCGCCCGCTGCCGCGGCATCCGCGAGCCGGCCGAGGTCAGTCAGCAGGTCGATGCTCGCCTGGCGGGCGGCGGCCGGGTCACGGCGCAGGTCGGGCAGCAGGTCGAGAGCCAGCAGGTGCCCGAAGGCCGGGACGTGGTCGTCCAGGCCCTGCGGGCCCTCGCTGATGCTGACCGGGTCGTCGCTGGCGGTGAGCCGGTCCGACGTCGGCGCCGGGGCGTCGGTGTCGGCCGTGGCCCGACCGCCGACGACACCGGCGACCGCGCCGACCGTGCCGGCGGTGCCGGCCCAGGCCAGCAGCCGTCGTCGTGAGACCGGCGTCTCGGCCATGCTCTCCTGCTGCTCCTGTCTAGGGACGGTCCTCGCGGTTGATCACCGGGAAGTCGGCGGTGATCTCGGTGCCGCTCTTGAACGTCAGGGTGATGGTCACGGTGTCACCGGCCTTCAGCTCCTTGGTCAACCCCATCAGCATGACGTGGTAGCCGCCCGGCTCCAACTTCACCGTGTCGCCGGCGGGGATGGCGATCTCGTCGACGGGCTGCATCGTGCCGCCGCCGTCGCCGTTGTCGACCGTCTCATGGATCTGGACCATGCCGGCCACGTCGCAGGCGGCAGCCACCAGCGCGTCATCGGTGTCGCCGTTGTTGGTCAGCGTGCCGAAGGCGCCGGTCACCATGCCCATGTCGGCCATGGAGTCGTCGCCCATCGAGTCGTCGCTGCTCGTGGACCCGTCGTCGCCCATGTCCATGTCGCCTGTGGAGGCGTCGCTCGACCCGCTCTCCATGTTCATGGGGGTGGTGGTGTAGGCGAAGCCGTCGCTCAGGGAGATGTCACCCTGGCTGGCGCTGACCAGGTCGGGGCCGTCCTTGGCGGAGGTGTCGTCGGAGCCACAGGAGCTCATGGTGGCGGCGAGCGCGAGGCTGGCGCCCATGAGGGCGAGGCGGCGCAGGGGCAAACGGGTCATCGGTGTTCCTCGGGGTTGGTCGGGCACGGGCGGGTTATGCGGCGTACTTGTCGACCAGGATCGGGATGGCCTTGGCATAGGCCTCCGCTCCGGAGAGCTCCTGGAAATAGCCGACCATGCCTCCGCCGGGCTCCAGGACGAGCAGCTGGGCACCGTGGGTGACCTGGTAGTCGTCGTCGGAGACCTGGGGAGGGTCGATGCCGATGCCATAGACCTTGGCGGCGTCGATCACGTCGTTGATCTCGGCGCGCCCCCCGTGGAAGGTGGGATCGAAGCCCTCCAGCCACCGGGTGATCTGTGCGGGGGTGTCACGGTTGGGATCGGTGCTGACGAACTGGACGTCGATCTTGCTGCGGGTGGACTCGTCCACGTCGCGCAGAGCGGCGGCCAGGTCGGCCATCGTGGTCGGGCAGACGTCGGGGCAGCTGGTGTAACCGAAGTAGAGCAGCGTGATGCTGCCTTCGGGGACACTGTCATAGCTCCACGTGCTGCCGTCGGCCTCGGTCACCGAGCCCGAGGGCGGGCCCAGCGGCTCGTCCGGGATCTCGACATAGCCCTGGATGCCGCTGAGCCCGGACAGCGAACCGTCCGACCCGCCACATCCGGTCAGGGCGGCGAGGGCGACCACCACCAGGGCGGCGACCTTCGCAAGCCGTCGTGACACGACACCTCCTCGGCCGGCAAGGGGCCGGTTTCGACAAGTTGTCGAAAGGGTACCCGTCCGGCGGTGCCAGTGTCGCACCGCCCCCCAGAAGGGCGGTCACGCCCCCGGACACCGCGTGCGCTCGAGCGGTGCCGTCAGTCGGGCAGCCGCCGCGTCGCTGGGTCACGGTCGGTGATGCAGTAGGCCAGGCCGACCGAGTCCCGCATGACGGTCCAGAACGAGTGGACGCTCGTCGCGGTCGCACCGAGGGCCTCATGGCGCGCCACCTCGGCGGTGCGGTCGTCGGTGCCGAGATCCAGGTGCACCCGGACCTCGGCCTCCTCGTCGTCGAGCCGCTGCACCAGCACGTCGAGAGCCAGCTGCTGCGGCGGCCGCAGCCAGCAGAACTCCGGCTCCTCAAACCCCTCGAGGGCAGCATCGAGGGTCGCGAGCCAGAACGCCCGCTCCTCCTCGTGGCGCGCTGCCGGCACGTCGATACAGACCTGATAGACCATCGCGTGGTGGCCCTCGCCCCACACCTCCGGCTCCGGCACCGCTGCTCCGGGGTGCTGGACGAAGCAGAACGTGAGCCCACCAGGCGATGCCATCACCACGTGGCCATGGTCGGCCACCTCGACGGCTCCCCTCGCGACGGCACGGTCCGCCGCGGCCCTGGCGTCGGTCACGTGGACGTCCAGGTGGATCCGCGTCGGTCCTTCATCGAGTCGCTGCACCCGCAGGTGGCCATCCCCCACGCGCGGCAGGAGCGTGGCGAACTCGTCGTGCTCCCCCCGCGCCGGGGACAGGTCGTACGCCGTCACGCCGCGCCAGAAGGACACCCCGCGCTCGACGTCGTCCGGCGCGAAGTCCAGGAAGGCGGTGAGCCAGAACGGGTCCATGCCGGGCAACTCTAGGAACGGGCACTAGCGTGTCGCCATGGCCGCTACCCCGGAGCAGCGCGAGGCCGTCGTGGCCGCCCTCTGCGCCCCCGACCTCGCCGACATCGTGGACCTGGTCTGCTGGGTCCAGGACGACCCCGAGGGCCGACGGGCCTATGCCGCCAACAGCGTCGGGCGGGTGCGCTTCCACGTCGACGCGCCGGCCGAGGTCATCGCAGGTGACAACCCCATCGGCAGCGAGGACCCGCTCGCGTTCCTCCCCTATGACCGCGAGCTGGCCGACCCGTCACCGGCGCGGTCCACCGACAATGCCTACCCGTTGGCTGCCACGCGGCTGCTGTCGTTCTTCGCCAACCCCGACCGCAGCCCCGACCTCGCGATCGTGCACACCCCGCGCCACTTCTTCCCCGACGAGGGCGGCCACGTCGGTGAGCACGGGTCGCTGGACGTCATCCAGTCGCGGGCGCCATTCGTCCTCAGCGGGGCCGGCGTACGACGGCTCGGTTATGTCGACGACGTCGCCCGGCTGGTGGACGTCGGCCCCACGCTGGCTCACCTGGTCGGCGTACCCGACGAGGAGCTGCGCGACAACGACGGCCTGCCGCTCGACGGACGGCCCCAGACGCGGTTCCTCGACGAGTCGGTGCGGCGCTCGCATGTGATCGGGATCCTCTGGGACGGCGGCCACTGCGGCGACCTGCTCCACCTCGCCGAGGCCGGTGAGCTGCCCGGCGTCGCCCGGCTCGTTGAGCGGGGACTCGCTCTGCGCGGCGGCGCGGTGGCCGAGTTCCCGAGCATCACCCTGACCAACCACACGGCGATCCTCACCGGGGTCGGCCCGGGACGCCACGGCGTGATGGGCAACGTCTATTTCGACCGCGCGACGGGCGAGCGGGTGGTCCCCAACGACGAGAGCACCTGGCACCGCAGCTCGGAGTGGCTGCTCCCTGGCGCGCGCACCATCTTCGAGACGGTCGGCGATCACCTCGGCGACACCGGCGGCCTCCGGACCGCGAGCGTCGACGAGGCCATCGACCGCGGGGCCGACTACTCCACGATGGCACTCATCCGGGCCAGCGGTGAGAGCGGCGCCGACGCGCTCGATGACGCACTACCCGACCCGACGACCTCGCCGTTCCTGGGCGACCCGGCCTTCCTCGAGGACTCCTACTTCCGCTGGGGCGTCCGCGTCGACGACCTCGGGCTCCAGCAGATGCTCGACCTGTTCGCCGACCCCGCCGCCGCCCCGACGCTGACCTGGTGGGCCAACGTCGTCACCGACTGCGGCCACCACGGCGGCGGCCCCCGGTCGGCCATGGCCCGCGACGCGCTCCGCCAGGCCGACGCCCGGCTCTCGGTGTTCCTCGACCACCTCGAGTCGCTCGGCACGCTCGACGAGGTCACCATCCTGCTGACCGCCGACCACGGCTTCGAGGGCTCGGCCCCCGACTGCACCGGCTCCTGGCGTCCGGCCCTCGACGCCCTCGGGATCCCCTACCGCGACGAGGGCCCTGGCCTCGTCTACCTCCTCTGAACGCCGACGGATCGCCTCGTCAGCGGGTCAGGTGACGGGGACACAGTCGTGGCCGCAGCCGTCGGGGGGCGGGGGGCCGTCGGCGTGGGAGGCGGGGCGGTGCAGGACGGCGGCTTGGGCCGAGACCGCGAAGTCGTCGCCGTCGGGCGCCGCGGTGCCGTCGACGATGAGGGTGTAGCCGCGCGGCTCACGCGGCGGGAACACGACCGTCACCGTCGGGTTGGTCGCGAGGTTGGCCGCCGAGCCCCGGCTCGGACCGCTCACCCGCAGCGTCGCGCCGTCGACGACCGGGTCGACGGTGATCACCTTGACGCGCCCCTCGGGTGAGACGGTCAGCAGATAGCCGGACCCGAAGTCGCGCAGCGTCTCGGCCAGCCTGGTCACGTCGACGACGATGCTCATGCGGGGAGGCTACGCCCCTCGTCGACCCAGCGCTCCCCCACCGGCCGGGGCACGGCGCCGCCACCCGTCAGCTCCGCGAGTACGGCGTGCAGACGTGTCTCCTCCTCCGGCGGTGCGGCCAGGCGGAGCGTGACCCGGTCGGCATAGGCCGCGTCGACGACCGTGATCCCGCGGGAGCGGAGGTCGCTCTCGACGCGGCCGGCCTCGGCGTGGCCGAGGTCGATCGCCCACTCCGCCAGCAGCCGGCGGTGCTGGACGCCGACCTCGTCGAGCGCGGCGCGGACCGCGTCGCCGTAGGCGCGGACGAGACCGCCGGCACCGAGGAGCACCCCGCCGAACCAGCGCGTGACGACGGCGACGACGTCGCTGACCTCACGGCCGCGGAGTACCTCCAGCATGGGCGCACCCGCGGTGCCGGCCGGTTCCCCGTCGTCGCTGGAGCGCTGCACCGCAGCGTCAGGTCCGAGCACGAAGGCCGAGCAGTGGTGGCGGGCGTCCCAGTGTTCGCGCCGCAGCCGCTCGACCACCGCCCGCGCGTCGGCCTCGACCTCGACCCGGGCCAGCGTGCACCGGAACCGCGAGCGCTTGACCTCGATCTCGGCGTCGCCGTCGCGCGCGAGCGTGAGATAGCTCGTCACCACCAGCCCACCATCCCGCCACCGAGCCGCACGACGAAGCCGGCGATGACGACCACGAAGACGAGGCGGACGAAGCCGGAGCCGCGCCGCACGGCGATGCGGGCGCCGAGATAGCCACCGACGAGGTTGGCGGCGCCCATGAGGAGGCCGACCCGCCACATCACGGCACCTTGTGGCACGAAGATGCAGAGCGCGGCGAGGTTGGTGGCCGCATTGGCCAGCCGGGCCTTGGCCGACGCCTCGACGAACGCATAGCCCAGGAATCCGACGAGGGTGATGGTGAAGAACGACCCGGTCCCGGGACCGAGCGCCCCGTCATAGAACCCGATCGCCAGCCCGGTCCCCATGGCGGCGACCAGGTGACGCCGGCCGGCGAAGCGCAGGGTCGTGGTCTCGCCCACGTCGGGCCGCAGCAGCACATAGGTGCCGACGACCACGAGGGCGAGCAGCACGATCGGGTCGAAGACCGCACGCGAGAGGTGTGAGGCCACGAGGGCCCCGCCCAGCGAGCCCAGGAACGCGAGGGTCATCAGCGGCCCGAACGTGCGGGGGTCGGGTCGGACCCGGCGGTAGTAGGTGGCCGACGCGACCGCCGTACCGCAGATCGAGGAGAGCTTGTTGGTGGCCAGGAGGTGCACCGGCGCGACTCCGGGGAACCCGAGCACGAGGGCCGGAAGCTGCACCAGCCCTCCGCCACCGACGACGGCGTCGAGGAAACCTGCGAGCAGGGCGGCGAGGGCGAGCCACACCAGGGTGCTCGTCTCGGGATCCACGACGCCGACCCTAACGGCGCCGCTCGACAGGGAGGCAGGAGGAGCAGGGAGTGCCGTCCCAGATACGACCCGATCGGGTCAGGCTCAGGCCGTATCCCTGCTCTCGCCGGGCCCCTCTTCCGGTGTGTCAGCATCCCGAACGCCAGGGATCCACCAGAGAGCGCGGCCCGAGCCGCGCACCGATCGAAGGACACTCCCATGGTCACCAAGCTTCGCCGCAACACCACCCTCGCCGCTGCCGTGCTCGCCACCGGTGCCATCGCCCTCGCGACGCCCGGCATGGCCAACAGCCTGGGCCACCACGACAAGGCCGGCAAGGTCAACGCCAAGCAGGTCAGCCGTGCCTACTACTTCGCCAACGGCACCTTCACCGACAACTTCAACACCTGTGCCTACACCCCGCTGCTGTCGAAGGCGTTCGCGGTGCCGCGGGCCGGTGTCGTCACGGTGGCCGGCACGGTCACCGCTGAGCGCGACTTCGACAACGCGGCGGCGGGCCTGCTCACCTTCCGGATCTCCATCGACGGGACGCCCGTGACGGTCCCGACCCAGTTGCGGCTCGACGGCGGCGACGACTACAACACGACCACCATCGGTGGCGCCAAGGTCACCAAGGGCGCCCACACCCTGGTGGTCGAGGCCAAGGAGTGCGGGCCGGGCATGGCGTTCGTCCTCAGCGAGTCGGCCACGGTCAACTTCTCCAACGCCGGCGCGGCGAACGCCACCGTGCCGAGCCTGAAGGCGAAGTCCGCCCAGCAGTGACGGCTCGACCACACCCGAACCACGCACGACGGGGTCCCGGCCAACCCGGGGCCCCGTTGTTGCGTGGTCGCCGTCAGCCCTTGCTGAGATAGGCCAGCAGGTCATGACGGGTGAGGACCCCGACCGGCTTGCCGTCCTCGTGCACGAGGACGGCGTCGGCGGCCCCCAGCAGCGCCACGGCAGCGGACGCCGGCTCGGTGGTGCCGATGGTCGGGAGCATGGGCCCCATGTGCTTCTCGACGGCGTCGCTGAGCTCGGCGTCCCCGGCATAGAGCGCGTCGAGCAGCGACTTCTCCGACACCGAGCCGGCCACCTCGGCGGCGACGATCGGCGGCTCGGCGCGGACGACCGGGAGCTGGGAGACGCCGTACTCCTGGAGGATGGCGATGGCCTCGGCGACCGTCTCGTTGGGGTGGGTGTGAACCAGGTCGGGCAGCCGCCCGGTCTTGCCGCGCAGCACCTCGCCGACCGATTGGGAGGATCGGGCGGAGCCGTCGACGGCGAAGCCGTACTGGGCCAGCCAGTCGTCGTTGAAGACCTTGGACAGATAACCACGACCGCCGTCGGGGACGAGCACGACGATGACCGCCTGCTCCCCCGCCGGGGTGCCGGCGAGCTCGTGGGCGAGCTGGACAGCGGCGTGCACGGCCATGCCGGACGAGCCGCCGACCAGGATGCCCTCCTCGCGCGCGAGCCGCCGGGCCATCCGGAAGGAGTCGGCGTCGGAGACCTCGATGACCCGGTCGGCGATGCCGCGGTCATAGGCATCGGGCCAGAAGTCCTCGCCCACCCCCTCGACGAGGTAGGGGCGCCCGGTCCCGCCGGAATAGACCGAGCCGGCGGGGTCGGCTCCGACGACCTGGACCGCGGGGTTCTGCTCCTTGAGGTAGCGCCCGGTTCCGGTGATCGTCCCGCCGGTCCCGATGCCGGCGACGAAGTGGGTGATGCGCCCCTCGGTCTGCTGCCAGATCTCGGGCCCGGTGCTCTCGTAGTGGGAGCGCGGGTTGCTCTGGTTGGAGTATTGGTCGGGCTTCCACGCGCCTGGCGTCTCCCGCACCAGCCGGTCGCTGACGGTGTAGTAGGAGTCGGGGTGCTCGGGGGGTACGGCGGTCGGGCACACGACCACCTCGGCGCCATAGGCGCGCAGGACGTTCTGCTTGTCCTCGCTGACCTTGTCGGGGCACACGAAGATGCAGTGATAGCCGCGCTCCTGGGCGACCATCGCCAGCCCGATGCCGGTGTTGCCCGAGGTCGGCTCGACGATGACACCGCCGGGGCGGAGCTCGCCGGCCTCCTCGGCGGCCAGCACCATGCTCAGCGCGATGCGGTCCTTGACCGAGCCGCCGGGGTTGAGGAACTCGAGCTTGGCCAGGACGAGCGGCCCGGGGGCGGCGCCCAGGCCCTCGAAGCCCGGCGCCTCGAGCACGGGGTCGAGTCGCAGCAGCGGCGTGTGGCCGATGAGGTCGAGCGGGCTGTCGACGTAGTCCATCGGGCAAACCTAACGTGCGAGCGCGCACCTGGGTCTGCTCCGTAAGGTGGGGGTCATGAGCAAGGCCGCCGCGGCACGCAAGCTGGCCTCCGCCGCGGCCTACGGCGGTGGCGGCCTGTCGGTGCTCGGGGGCGCCCTCTATGGCGTGCTGAGGGCCGAGGCCAAGCTGGCGCGCAAGACCATCGGCCAGCCCACCGGCGAGCGGCCACCCGACGCGACGGGCTGGTATGGCCGCCGTCGGCCGGGGCCGGGCGTCAAGATCGCCCTGCTCGGCGACTCGAGCGCGGCCGGCTATGGCGTGTGGCGGGTCGAGGAGACGCCTGGCGCGCTGCTGGCCTCCGGGGTCGCCGAGGCCGCCGACCGGCGCGTGTTCCTGCGTTCCTTCGCGGTGGTCGGCGCCCAGACCTCCCACCTGGAGGCCCAGATCGACCGGGCGCTGCCCACCGCTCCCGATGTCGCCGTCATCCTGATCGGCGCCAACGACGTCACCCACACCGTGCTGCCCTCCCAGTCGGTCCAGCGGTTGGGCGAGGCCGTACGCCGGCTCCGCGAGGCCGGCGTGGCCGTGGTCGTGGGGACCTGCCCCGACCTCGGCACGATCAAGCCCATCGCCCCGCCGCTCAAGCAGGTCGCCCGCTCGTGGTCGCGCCGACTGGCGGCGGCCCAGACGATCGCGGTGGTCGAGGCAGGAGGTCGGAGCGTGTCGCTGGGGTCGATCCTGGGGCCGGAGTTCGCGGCCGCGCCGGCGCTGCTGTTCGGCCCCGACCAGTTCCACCCGTCGGCCGACGGCTACCACCAGCTCGCCTCGGTCCTGCTGCCGTCGGTGCTGGCGGCGCTCGACCTGCTCCCGGGCGACGACGTCGGGCTGAGCATCCGGCGGGGCGATGTCGTGCTGCCCGTGGCCGAGGCCGCCATCAGGGCGGTCCGCTCCCCCGGCGTCGAGCTCGACGGCACCGAGGTCGCCGGCGCCCAACGCGGACTGCGGGGCCGGTGGGTTCAGCTCAGCCGCCGTGGCCGTCAGCCGCAGGGCGAGGTCGAACCGCCCGAGGCCGAGGAGGCAGCGGACACCGACGAGTCACCGGACGCCGACGCGCCGGCCCCGGACATGGCGAAGCCCCCGGAGCGCGAGGACTCCGGGGACTCCACGTCGATGATCAGTCGCGGTTGAGGATCGCGAGGATCCGCAGCAGGTTGGTGTAGATCCAGACCAGGCTCACGGTCAGCGCGAACGCCGCGCGCCACGACTCACGCTCGGGGAGACCGGCGGCGACGCCACGCTCCACGAAGTCGAAGTCGAGGACGAGCATGAAGATGCCGAGCACGAGCCCGGCGATGGCCATCAGCAGGCCGAGCGTACCGAACCCGAACAGCCCGCTGGAGATGCCGAACAGGTTGAGCACGAGCTCCATCAGACCGAGGCCGACGATGCCGAACATGGCGGCCATGACGCCCATGCGGAACTTGTTGCTGACCTTGATGTCGAAGAACTTGTAGGCGGCCAGGGTGCCGAAGAACGCCGCGAAGGTGCCGATCACGGCCTGCATGACGATGCCGCCGGCGAACTGGGCCTGGAACAGCAGGCTCAGCGCGCCGAGGGCGACGCCCTCGAAGGCGGCGAACACGATGACCAGGGCGGGGCTGATGACCCGCTTGAAGGAGTTGACCAGCGACAGCACGAACGCGCCGCCGGAGCCGACGAGGACGGCTGTGCCGAGCTGGGCCAGGTTGGCCTGGTCGGCCAGGCCGGTGCCCGTGGTGATGTCACCGATCCACCACCATGTGAGTGCGGCCATCACGAACACGACGCCGAGCGTGAGCGCGGACTTCTGGACGACCGAGTCGACGGTCATCCGGCCGCCCTGGTCGACCGACGGTGCATGGCCGGACGCCGGTCCACCGGCACCGACGCTCCAGGTGGAGGGGTCGGTGTAGCCCGACTGGGTGCCATATCCGGGGTAGGAGGCACCGGCTCCGGGGTAGGTCTGGGTGGTGGACTGACCGCTGAACTGGGGTGAACGGTTGAACACCGGGTTGTTGCTGCGCATGGTTGGTCTCTCCTCGAGGCCGCGGTGGGCCCCCACCATGGGGGCTTCATCCAGAGGCCCGACTCTACCGGGCCTCACCGAACTCAACGACCGGCAAATCCCCGGTGTTCCCGGGAGAATCAACGTCGCGGCGCGTCGTCGTACGGCGCCGGGCGGTGCGCCCGGCGGCCGCCCGGAGGACTAGCCTGACGGCATCGACCAAGGAGGCCCTCGTGGTGGCACGGATCCGGCCCGTCCTCGCTGTCCTGCTCGGCATCGTGCTGACGGGATCGCTGACCACCTCGGGCGCGTTCGCCCAGCGGACGACGGCGCCCCGGACCGCGGCCACGCTCGCTTCCTCCCAGGACGGGATCGGCGACCCCTACTACCCCACCGACGGCAACGGCGGCTATGACGTCACCTCCTATGACATCGCCGTCGGCTACCACCCGACCGGTCACACGATCGCGGGCCGGACCACGGTCACCGCCACCGCCACCGAGGAGCTGGCGGCGTTCAACCTCGACCTCGACGGGTTGGTGGTGACGGCGGTGACCGTCGCGGGCCAGCCGGCGACGTGGGTACGCGAGGGCGAGCACGAGCTGGTCATCAGCCCGGCGACCCCGTTGGCGCCGGGCGCCTTCACGGTCGTGGTCCGCTACCACGGCGACCTCCACAACATCGACGACGGCGGCGCCCCGAGCGGGTTCATCGTCGGCGGCGGCGACAAGGACGCCGGCTACCTCGAGGGCGAGCCCCACGGGTGCGCGACCTGGTTCCCGTGCAACGACCACCCCACCGACAAGGCCACCTTCCGGCTGGCCATCACCGTGCCGCGGCCGCTCGCGCTGGTGGCGGTCGGTGTCCAGGGTCCGACCACGTCCACCACCCAGGATGGCGCGCCGGCGCGGACCTTCCACTGGCGGATGAGCGAGCCGATCGCGACCTACATGGTCGCGTGGTACGCCGACAGGCTGACCTTCGAGCGCTCCCACTTGGCCGACGGCACCCCCGTCGTGTCGGCGTACGGCCCCGGCCACGCCGCGGCGATGGAGCGCGAGTCCAGGCTGCCCGAGATCATCCGGGTGCTGGCCCGCCGCTGGGGACCCTATCCCGCCCCCGCCGCGGGCGGCATGTTCGTGGCCGACTCCATCCCCTATGACCTGGAGACCTATGGCCGGCCGGTCTATTCGACCGGCACGGGACTCCTGACGATCGTGCACGAGAACGGCCACATGTGGTGGGGCGACCACATCGCCCTGCACCGCTGGAGGGACATCTGCTTCAACGAGTGCCTGGCGTCCTACTCGGAGTGGATCTGGCGGGAGCACGCCGGGACCGACCTGGACAAGCAGTACCGCCAGGGCGTCCGCGACGGCGGCGCGACGCTGTTCGCCGGCAAGCTCTATGACATGGGCGCCGGCCATGAGTTCGACTGGCCGGTCTATGTGAAGGGCAAGTACTTCGTCCACGCGCTGCGCAACAAGATCGGCGACGAGCGGTTCTTCAAGGCCATGCGGACGATCCAGCGGCGCTACGGCGGCGGCCACCTGTCCATGGTTGCCTGGCGGGACGCGCTCCAGCGGATCACGGGCGTCAAGCTCACGTCGTTCTGGCGGGAGTGGGTCTTCGAGACGGGCCGGCCGTCCCGGGCCAATCTCTTCCCCGGCAATCTCTGAGCGGTGCCCCCGCTGGGGTTCGAACCCAGACTGAGTCGCTTTTAAGGCGACGTCCTCTGCCAGTTGGGATACGGGGGCCGCGCGGCCGAGTCGTGCGACCGCCGTCGCTGATCGTAGGCCCTCACCAGCCGGCGGCCGGAGCGTCGCCCGGCACAACGTCGTCGAACGCCGTGGGCCCCGTCGCGCAACGGCTCCCAGATTGCTCGCCCTACGGACACCGGTCTCGGCGCACCATCAGCGTCGGCTTCAGCAACCCCGAGCCGAACTGCGGGTCCGACGTGACCGTGCCGGTCAAGGCGGGAGCACACACCGTCACGTTCTACGCCGAGTACATCACTCCGGTCGTGTCCTACGACGAGACAACGCTGTCGGCGGAGTTCATCCCGTTCGACGGCAACGGCCACAGCCCGACGAACAAGGCCATCCACGCTGCGCGCGGGGATCCGGCCTTCACCGCCAAGACCGACGCCGCTGCGCTCAACCACTGAGGCCGGCTCGCGGCTGGGACCATCGGTTGGCCCGGGCCGCGGCTCAACGGGTCGCGGCCCGGCCGAGCACGTCGTCGAGCATCGGCTCGGTGAGCCGGCCGGTGAACGTGTTCTGCTGGCTGGGGTGATAGCAGCCGAACAGCGCGATGGTCTGCTCGTCCCGGGTGAGGGTGGCCTCGACCCCATGACCGAACCTGGCCTTGGGCCGGGGTACGGCGAAACCCGCGGCGGCGAACGAGCGCAGGGAGGCGTCCCAGGCGAAGCCGCCCAGCGCGACCACGGCCCGCAGGGTCGGTGCCATCAGCTCGATCTCCCGGAGCGCCCACGGCGAGCAGGTGTCGCGCTCGACGGTGGTCGGCTTGTTGTCCGGCGGTGCGCAGCGCACGGCCGCGACCATGCGCGCACCCAACAGCCGCTGACCGTCGCCGGCGTGGGAGCTGGTGGGCTGTGCCGCGAGGCCGACGCGGTGGAGGCTGGCGAAGAGCCAGTCTCCGGACGAGTCGCCGGTGAAGACCCGACCGGTCCGGTTGCCACCGTTGGCCGCAGGCGCTAGTCCGACGATCAGCACCCGGGGCTCGGGATCGCCCCAGCCGGCGATGGGGCGGCCCCAATAGGGCTGCCCCGCGAACGACGCCCGCTTGGTCGCGGCGACGCCCTCACGCCACCGCACCAGGCGCGGGCAGGCGCGACAGACCGAGACCCGGGCGCTAAGCTCGCCGAGGTCCCCGGTCGCGGCGAGGCGGCGCACCTGGGCGGCGCTCGCGGCCACCGGCGTGTCAGCCGCGGCGGGGTCGTCGGGCCAGCCCGTGCCGGGGGGCACGGGGCTGGCGAACTCCTCGCCCGTGACGGGATGCGGCAGACCGGTCATCGCCCCTCCTCAGGCGATCGACCAGGCGATGCCGTCGAGGATGTCGGCCTCCGAGACCACCAGCGAGGCGACCGTCGTACGCCGCAGCACGCGGTCGAGGATCACCGCTCCGGCCAGGATGACGTCGGCGCGGCCGGGGTGCATGTAGGGCAGCCCGAGGCGCTCGGCGTGGGTCATCGCCAACAACCGGTCGACGAAGGCGTGG
>JAGQUE010000346.1 GCA_020438665.1 Nocardioidaceae bacterium
AGGTGGGCACCGAACTGGCGGTCGACCTCAAGGCCGAGCAGGGCGGCGGTGAGCAGCGGGAACACCAGCAGGATCAGCACACTGGTGACCAGGATGTTCGAGGTGAAGATCGGCATCCGGAACATGGTCATGCCGGGCGCCCGCATCGAGATGATCGTCGTCAGGAAGTTGACGGCGCCCAGGATGCTGCTGAGCCCGGCCATCCACAGCCCCATCACCCACAGGTCGCCGCCCACCCCGGACAGCGTGGTGCTCAGCGGGGTGTACGCCGTCCAGCCGAAGCTGGCCGCACCGTCCCTGGTGAGGAAACCCGACCCGGCGATGAGCCCGCCGAAGAGGTAGAGCCAATAACTGAGCGCGTTGAGCCGCGGGAAGGCGACGTCCGGTGCGCCGATCTGGAGCGGCATGATGATGTTGGCGAACCCGAAGAACAGCGGCGTCGCGAACAGCAGCAGCATGATCGTGCCGTGCATCGTGAACAGCTGGTTGTAGACCTCCTCGCTGACGACCTGCATGCCGGGGAACGCGAGCTCCGACCGCATCACGAGGGCCATCAGGCCCGCCAGCAGCCACCAGCAGAACGAGGTGGTCAGATACATCTTCCCGATCAGCTTGTGGTCGGTCGTGCTGAGGATGGCGCCGATCCGGGTGCCGAGTCGCTGCTTGCGCTCGGGACGGTCGGTCGGCGTCGTGGTCGGGGCGAGCGTCGTGGCCATCATCACTCCCTGTCGAGGTGGGGGGCGGGTGCGGCGCCGGACCTGGCGTCACTACTCTGGTTGGTGTGACCAGAGAGTCCCCGGTTCATCGGGGACCACGACCCGGCCAGGTCGGCCAGGCGGAGCCGTGGACCCCGGCTCAGGCGCGGGTGTTGCGGTCCTTGGAGGACCTCGGTGACCCGGTCACGGTCACGCGGCTGGCCGAGGAGACCGGTCTGCATGAGAACACCCTGCGCAGCCATCTCGAAGCCCTCGAGCGTGCCGGCGCGGTCGAGCGTCGCCGGTCCGACGTGCAGGCGCGTGGCCGGCCGGCCTGGCTCTATGTCGCCGTCCGCGACTCCGAGCGCAGCGAGCGCACCGGGTTCACCCGGGCCATGATCCGTGCCCTTCGCGAGGAGTCCGAGCGACCCGACCGCGCGGCTGTGGCGGCCGGCGAGGAGTGGGGCCGTGGCCTCGTCGATGGCCGGCCGATCACCGGCATCCCCGAGCATCACGTCCTCGACCTGTTGAACGAGCTCGGGTTCGAGCCCGAGGCCGAGACCGACGACCGGATCCGGCTGACCCGCTGTCCGCTGCTCGACGTGGCCCGCACCGACTCCGACATCGTCTGCTCGCTGCACCTGGGCCTGGTCCTCGGGGCGCTGCGCGCCGCCGGCCTGCCCGACGAGGGCGTCCGGCTGGCGCCGTTCCACGAGGACGGCTACTGCCGCCTCGACCTGGCGGCCGACGCGGACGACGGCGACTGACCGGACCGCGGTCCGCGTGGTCGTCGTGAAGGGCACGGGTGGGCCGTACCCGCACGCTGGCCTGCGCACGCATGGGGCGCCGAAGGCCCGGGTACGCATCACCTGCTCGGGCACCCGGCCGCAGCCGCGGTCGTTCTCACCCTTCGAAAGGAACAACCATGGCGTTCATCCTGTGGCTCATCGCTGTAGCCCTGGTGATCTACGGA
>JAGQUE010000347.1 GCA_020438665.1 Nocardioidaceae bacterium
CGATCTCGGGGGTGTCCGGCGCGCCGGCGCACAGCACGATCTGGACGTCCGGCGGCAGCTGAGCGGCGGCGCGCAGGAAGAGCGGGAGCCCCTTCTGGCGGGTGATCCGGCCGACGAAGACGACCGACGGCCGGTCGGGGTCGACACCGAGCTCGCGGGAGCGGTCGGGGTCGGCCTCCCGGTGCCACGTGGTCGTGTCGATGCCGTTGAGCACCACGTGCACCTTGGCAGGGTCGACGTCGGGATAGGACCGCAGCACGTCCTGGCGCATCGCCGACGACACCGCGACGATCGCGTCGGCGGCGAGATAGGCCGTGCGTTCCACCCAGGACGAGACGGCATAGCCGCCGCCGAGCTGTTCGGACTTCCACGGCCGCATCGGCTCCAACGAGTGGGCCGTGATCACGTGGGGCACGCCATCGAGCAGCGAGGCCAGGTGGCCGGCCATGTTGGCATACCAGGTGTGGGAGTGCACGAGGTCGGTGCCGGCGCACCCGTCGGCGATGGCGAGATCGACCCCCAGCGTCTTGAGGGCTCCGTTGGCCGTGGCCAGCTCCGCCAGGTCGGCGTACGACGACGTCAGGTCCTCGCTCCGCGGCGCGCCGAAGGCGTGGACCCGGGCCTCGAGGTCGCCGCGGTCGCGCAGCGCCCGCACCAGCTCGGCGACGTGCACCCCTGCGCCGCCATAGATCTCGGGGGGATATTCCTTGGTCAGCACGTCGACTCGCATGTGCGTGAAACTACCCCTGCCCGTGAGGCGGGCACAGGGGCTAGCCTGCGAAGCATGACCTCGATGCCCGGGACGGACTTCGTACGGCGCCGCCAGAACTCTCGCAAGAAGGTGCTGGCCATCGTGCTCGCCGGGGGTGAGGGCAAGCGATTGATGCCGCTGACCGCCGATCGGGCCAAACCCGCGGTCCCGTTCGCCGGCATCTATCGCCTCATCGACTTCGCCTTGTCCAACGTCGTCAACGCGGGCTATCTGCAGGTCGTCGTGCTGACGCAGTACAAGTCCCACAGCCTCGACCGTCACGTGACGCAGACCTGGCGACTGTCGACGATGCTCGGCAACTACGTCGCCCCGGTGCCGGCCCAGCAGCGGGTCGGCAAGCATTGGTACCTCGGCAGTGCCGACGCCATCTTCCAGTCTCTCAACCTGATCCGCGACGAGAAGCCCGACATCGTCGTGGTCGTCGGCGCCGACCACGTCTATCGGATGGACTTCGCCCAGATGGTCGCCCAGCACATCGAGTCGGGTGCCTCCGCGACCGTGGCCGCCATCCGGCAGCCGATCGGGCTCGCCGACCAGTTCGGCGTCATCGACGTGGACCCCAAGGAACCCGCCAAGATCCGCGAGTTCCTCGAGAAGCCCAAGAACCCGGCGGGGCTTCCCGACAGCCCCCACGAGGTGCTGGCGTCGATGGGCAACTACGTGTTCGACGCCGATGCGCTCGTCGCGGCCGTGACCGACGACTCGGTGATGAGCGGGTCGGCCCACGACATGGGCGGCGACATCGTGCCGGCGTTCGTCCGCAAGGGCGACGCGGGCGTCTATGACTTCAAGGACAACGACGTCCCCGGTGCCACCGAGCGTGACCGCGGCTACTGGCGGGACGTGGGGACGCTGGCCTCCTACTACGCCGCTCACATGGACGTCGTCGCCCCGCTGCCGGTGTTCAACCTCTACAACTTCGAGTGGCCGATCTTCACCTCCTATGGCCCGCAGCCGCCGGCCAAGCTGGTGCGCGGCGACGACCACCGGATCCCCGTCGCCGAGGACACCGTCCTCTCACCCGGTGTCGTGGTCAGCGGCGGCCGGGTCTATCGCTCGGTGCTGTCGCCGGCGGTGCGCGTCGAGACCGACGCCGAGGTCTCCGACGCCGTGCTCCTCAACGGCGTCCGGATCGGGACGGGGGCGGTCGTCCGCCGCGCGATCCTCGACAAGAACGTCGTGGTCCCGCCGGGCGCCCGGATCGGCGTCGACCCGGAGGAGGACCTCGCTCACGGCTTCATGGTCCAGGACGGGCTGACCATCCTGGGCAAGGGGCAGCCGTTCCCGTAGCCGTGCCCCGACAACGGGGCAGGCGTCGTACGTCGAAGGCCGGCCGCAACGCGGCGGGCGCCGCTGCCCCGCGTTCCTAGTGCGGCGGCGCCGCGCGCGGCTACCCTGCTCCGGTGACCGACGCGCATCCCTTCGGGGACGACCCGACCGCGCGGGCGCGAGCGGGCCACCGCCGCCAGGTCGTCGACCGGCTCGAGACCGCCCATCGAGCCGGACTGCTGAGCGGCCCCGACTATGAGCTGCGGGTCTCTCACGCGCGGGCTGCGATGACCGTCGGCGAGCTCGAGTCGATGCTGCGCGACCTCGACGCCGTCGAACGGCACGCCATCGCCTCCTCGGCCGTCGTCGGGGGCGATCCAGACCCAGGTCTGCCGGCTGAGCGTGGTGGCGCCGCGACGCCGTTCCCGTCGTCCCCCGAGCCCCCGCCGTACGGCGGCCCGGTCGCGCCCGTCGCACCGGCGACGCCGTCGGCAATGACCCGGCGCTCCTCGGGGTCCGGTGGCGCGTTCGTCTTCGTGGTGGTCGCCGCCCTGCTGGTCGCCGGTCTCGGCGTCGGCATCTTTGTCACCGGCAAGGTCAAGGACGTCGTCTCGGGCGTGGCCGACCCGGGCGTGGCGGCCAAGCAGCCGGGCAAGGAGTTCGCGCTGACCGAGGCCGGGATGAGGCGGTTCCTCAAGGCCTACGACGACAAGTTCGGACAGAACGACGCGGTGTCGGCGACGTTCTATCGAGACCACGTCGTCGTCGAGACCCCGCGCCCGGCGGGCGGCTCCCGGCTGTGGAGCTATCGCGACGGCGGGACGTTCTTCGCCCTCGGTACGCAGCCGCGCACGATGAAGGGCACGGTCGACCTGGCCCAGATCGACGTCGGTGCCCTGCTCGGCAACGTCGACCGCGCTCCGGCCAAGGCCCACGTGCGCGACCACCCCGACGTGATGGCGACGGCGGCCCGGACCTCGGCCGGGATCCCGCCGACGATCGTCATCACGGTCACCAACGACGCCGGTGCCTATGGCTATGTGATCACGAACTTCGCCGGCAAGGTCACCAGTGTCGGCAAAGCGGACTGACCGACCCGGGGTGGG
>JAGQUE010000348.1:0-9047 GCA_020438665.1 Nocardioidaceae bacterium
TCGCAATAGGCGCGCACATCGTCGACGCGGTCGAGGTCGGCGGCGTTGGACAGGATCAACCGGCGCTGGGCGGTGTTGTCGAGATAGCCGTCGAGCGAGAGGCTGCAGCTCAGCAGCACATAGGGCCGGGTCATGGTGTCTCCAGCGAGTCGGTGGTGGCTGGGATCGGGCGAGGGCCGACATCGGCGAGCAGGACGACGAGGCCGGGGGTGGCGGCAGCCAGACTGACCACGCCATAGAGCGTGGCGACCGTGACGCCCGTCGCCGCCCCGAGCCCAGCGGTGGCGAAGACCCAGGCGGCGGCTCCCTCGCGGGGACCCCAGCCGGCGAGGTTGACCGGCAACGACGAGGCGAACAGCACCACGACGAGGAGCGGCAGCATCGCGCGCGCGGGGAGGTCGACGCCGGCGGCGCGGGCAGCCAGAAGCAGGAGCGCGAGATAGCCGGCGGCAGCCGCCACGGACGCCGCGAGCGGCGGCCACGGGCCGGCGCCGCTGGCGAGCTGCTGCCAGTCCGACCGCACGGCGACGCCGCCGCGGCCCACGACCGTCTCGCGCAGCCGCTCGCGGACCGAGCCGACCAGCATGGCGACGAGGACGAGGCCGACCAGCGACAGGCCGACCAGCGTGGCCACGGCGGGAGCGACGGCCCGGCCGATCCCGCTCCCCACGGCGGCAGGCAGGGCCGGGACAACGACCAGGGTCACCGCCAGCAGCCCGACCTGCCCGGCCACCCGCTCCCAGGCCACCGCGCGTGCGGCTCGCCCGAGCGCCAGCTCGTCGCCGCCGTGGCGGACGGCGCGGTGGACGTCGCCGAGGACGCCGCCGGGCAGCACCTGGTTGAGCAGCTGGGATCGGTAGTAGGCCGCCACGGCCCTCCGCAACCCCAGTCGCAGCCCGAGCCGACGGGCCACCCACGTCCACCGCCACGCGGTGAGCACCGTGGTGGCGAGGGTGATCGCGACCGCGGCGGCGAGAACCTCGGGCGTGACCAGGCCCAGTGCCCTCACGAAGGGGGCGGCCCCGACCTCGGCCAGCAGTACCCCGAGCACCAGCACGGGGAGGCCCAGGCGGACGACTGCCCCCGCCGCCCCGGCGACGGCGCGGCGCGACGGCGCGGAGGGTCCAGCTGGTGCCGGTGACGTGGTGGTCATGCCGACACCTCACGAGGAGGCTCACCGAGCGGGCGATGACGGCGAGCCCCGGGGTCGTCGTCGCCGAACAGCGCCCCCTTCACCAGCCCGGCGGTCACCGACCAGGCGGCGAGCTCGTCGCGGCGGCGTCGGGCGGCGGCGCGCAGCTGGTCGCGCCAGGGCGCGTCGGTCAGCCAGCGTCGCAGCGTCGCTGAGAGTGCGGTCGGGTCCTCGGTGGGGACCAGCACCCCCGGCACCCGCCCGTCGCGGGTGGTGCCCAGCGACTCGGGGATCCCGCCCACGTGGCTGGCGACCACGGGGACGCCGCGCGCCAACGCCTCGGTGACCACCATGCCGTAGCTCTCGAGCCTGGTCGGCAGCACCAGCAGGTCGGCGGCGCCGTAGGCGGCGGCCATCTCGGCCGGCGCGAGGGGGCCGTCGAACCGCACGCGCAGCGCCAGCCGGGCGTCCTCGGCGTCGGCGCGCAGCCGGCTGACGAAGGACGGCGCCCGGTCGAGCGGCCCGGCGATCCGAGCGGACCACGGGAGGTCGGCGATTGCGGTCAGCGCCGCCAGCAGGACGTCGTGCCCCTTCGCCGGCGCGACCGCGCCGACGGTGAGCAGGTGGCCACCGTGCTCGGTGCCCGTCACGAGCCCGGCGGGTGCGACGCCGGGCTGGGCGACGTGGACGCGGCCGGGATCCAGGGCGTGGCTCGCGAGCAGCCAGCGGCGGGTCCAGTCGCTGGTGGCGAGCACCCCACGGCAGGCCAGCAGCGCGCGCCGCTCGTCGGCCCGGGTCGACGGGGCCGCGCCGCCGTCGACCGACAGCGGGTCGAGCGTGAGCGGCAGGTGGACCAGCAGCCACAGCCGCAGCCGCTGTTGCTCGTCCTCGAGTGCGTGGGGGCAGCCGAGCCCGATCAGGCCGTCGACGAGCACGGTGGCACCGTCGGGGACGCCGGCCAGCGCCCGGACCAGTGCCCCGTCGGATCCGGCGGTGGGCCGGGGCCAGGTCCCGGCCACGGCCACCTCGTCGACCTCGCTGCCCAGCTCTCTCAGCGCGGCCGCGAGCTCGCGGTCATAGACATTGCCGCCGCTCGGGCGGGCCGGGTCGTGGATTCCGTCCGGCACCACCAGGTGGACCGAGGGCGGCGGGCGGCGGGTCAGCGTGGTGGGGTCGCTCATGCCGGCTCCGGCAGGTCGCGCCGACAGGACGCCCAGGCGACATCGGACTCGCGCAGCAGCACCTCGACGGTGCGCAGGTGCCCCGTCTCGGCGCCCAGGGCCCCGCCGGACACCCGCTCCACGAGCCGGTCGGCGACGAAGCGGGCCAGCACCTCGGTGGTCGTCACGACACCCGCCAGATCCGGGACGTCGTCGAGGTTGCGGTAGTCGAGTCCGGCGAGCACCTCGCGCAGGCCGCCGGCCAGCGCGCCGATGTCGGCGACGACGCCGTGGGAGTCCAGGTCGTCGGCGAGCAACGTCGCCTCCACGACATAGGTCGCCCCGTGCAGCTGCTGAGCCGGGCCGAAGAACGGGTCGGGCAGGCTGTGGGCGATCATCATGCGGTCACGGACGGTCAGGCTGAACATCAGGTGCTCCTGGGGGTGCCGGGGTCGGCGCCGCTGGGGGTGACGCCATCGATGTCGCCGTCGGTGGGATTGCCGGTCCCGTAGTCGATCGTGTGGGCGATGCCGCCGAGCGAGCCGGCGGCGAGGTCCTTCATCACGGTCGGCAGATCCTCGAACGGCGACGACCCGGTCAGCAGCACGTCGAAGGCGTCGTCGGCCAGCAGGTCCAGCGCCAGCGCCAGCCGCGACGCGCGGCTCCACCGCGGTCGGGCCGTCGGCGGGATCCCGCCCACCTGGCTGCCGCGGATCGTCAGCCGGCGGGAGTGGAACGCGCTGCCCAAGGGGAGTGGCACCTCGCGGTCGCCGTACCAGCTGAGCTCGACGACGGTGCCGTCCGTGCCGAGCAGCCCCAGGGCGGCGCGCAGTCCGGCGGGCGAGGCGCTGGTGTGGAAGACCAGATCCTGCTCGCGAGGGGCCCGGTCGGGCGTCGCGAACGCGACGCCGAGGGCCTCGGCGATGGCGACCCGCGACGGGTCGACGTCCACCAGGGTCACCGACGCCCCGGGCGTCCTGGCGAGCAGCCGGGCCAGGCCACAGCCCACCAGCCCCGCCCCGACGACCGCAATGCGGTCCCCTACGAGGGGTGGGCAGTCCCACAGTGCGTTGAGGGCGGTCTCGACGGTCCCGGCAAGGGTCGCGCGCTGCAGCGGAACGCCGTCCGGCACGGGGACGACCGCGGCGACGGGCACGACATAGGCCGTCTGGTGGGGGTGCAGGCAGAACACCCCACGGCCGACGAGCTCGTCGGGACCCTCCTCGACGACACCGGCGCTCAGATAGCCGTACTTCACCGGTCCCGGGAAGTCGCCGGCCTGGAACGGCGCCCGCATCGCGTCACGCTGGTCGGCCGGGACGCGGCCCTCCCACACCAGCCGCTCGGTTCCCCTGCTGACCGCGGACCAGGCGGCGCGGACCAGCACCTGGTCGGACGACGGAGCGGGCAGCGGCTCGTCGCGCACCTCACCGGAGCCGGGTTCGGTGACCCAGAAGGCTCGGGCGTGCCGGGTCTGGACATGACGAGTCAACGGGAGCTCCTTCCGGGTCTCGCATCGGTGCGGCTCGAGCCGCGGGTGAACCAAGGCGGGCGCGCCCACGTGGTACCCCACGAGGACGTCCTCATCCATGACACGGAGGTGCGGTGCCCCAGGTTCACTCGGATCCGGTTCACCCGGATCTTCCCCTGCTGGGGCTGGCCGCGCTCGGGCAGCTCGCGCTGCTCGGGGCGGTGCATGCCGTGGCCGGGCTCCCGGCCGCCGGCTGGGCGGTCGCGCTGGCGCTCCAAGCAGCCGTGCTGGTGCTGCTCCGGCGCGGCCTGGGGGAGGCCGAGACCGAGCGGCTCGGCGCGGCCAACCTCGTCACGCTGACCCGGTCGGTGCTCACCTGCGGGGTCGCGGGCCTGGTCGCCGTCCCGGCCGCTGCCGCAAGCAGCCCGGCCGCGGTCGTCGTCGCGCTCGCGGCACCGGCCCTGGTGCTCGACGCCGTCGACGGGCGGGTGGCCCGCCGCACCGGCAACGTGACGCGGCTCGGAGCGCGCTTCGACATGGAGACCGACGCACTGCTGATCCTGGCGCTGAGCTGGGCGGTCGTCGCCGACGTCGGGGCCTGGGTGCTGCTGATCGGGTTGGCACGCTACCTGCTGTGGGGTGCGCAGCGGCTGCTGCCGGCGCTGCAGGGTGACGTGCCTGTGCGGCAATGGCGCAAGGCCGTGGCGGCGGTCCAGGGCGTCGTCCTCGTGGTGGTCGTGTCGGGACTGCTTCCCCGACCGGTCTCCTTCGCTGTCCTCCTGGCCGCCCTGGGACTGCTCGCGGCGTCGTTCCTCACCGAGGTGAGCGAGCGCTGTGGGCTGGGCGCGGCGGCGTCCGCCGGCGAGGCGCCCCACGTGGGGGAGAGCGTCGAGCCGCGGGCGCCGTCGCGCTGGGCACCCGTGGTCTCCGGTCTGCTCTCGGCGCTGGCCGTGGTCGTCGTCTGGCTGGCCCTGGCGGCACCGAACGGCGACCGGCACCTGTCGCCGCTGCTGGTGCTCCGGGTGCCGCTGGAGCTGATGGCGCTCGTCGTCGTGGCCGCACTCGTGCCGAGCCGCTGGGGGCGGTGGCTGGGCCTCGGCTTCGGTGTGCTCGCGGCGGTGACCCTGGCGCTGAAGTCGATGAATGTGGGATTCACCCTCGTGCTGGACCGCAAGTTCGACATCATCAGCGACTGGTTCTATCTCCGGTCCGCGGTGGGGGTGCTGGCCGACTCGGTCGGCGACCTCGCGGCCGGGTTCCTCGTGGTGCTGCTGGTGGTGGCCGTGGGCGCGCTCGCCGTCATCCTCCCGCTCGCGACGAGGCGGGTGTGCTCGGTCGTTCGCCGCCACCGCGCGCCGGCCATCGGCGCGGCGGCGGTGCTGACCGCGGCGTCCGTCGGGTTGACCGCGGCCGGCGTCGGACCCGAGCCCTATCACGAGTCGTTGGCGATCGCGTCCGGTGGCCTCGTCGTCGACGAGGCCGTGAGCGTGCGCTCCGACCTGCGCGACCACGCGGTCTTCGCCCGGGAGATCAGCACGGATCCGATGGCGGCCATCCCCTCCGACCGGCTGCTGCGCGGGCTGGCGGGCAAGGACGTCCTGCTGGTCTTCGTGGAGAGCTATGGCCGCTCGGCCATCCAGGACAGCAGCATGGCGCCAGGCATTGCCGCGGTGCTCGCCGACCAGGGGCGGGCGCTGCGCCGGGCGGGCTACCGCAGTCGCAGCGCGTTCCTCACCTCACCGACGTTCGGGGCGGCGAGCTGGCTGGCCCACGCGACGCTGCAGTCGGGACTGTGGGTCGACAGCCAGCGTCGCTACAGCCAGCTGATGGCCTCCGAGCGGCTGACCCTGGACGGCGCCTTCCACCGGGCCGGTTGGCGGACCGTCGTCGTGGCGCCGGCGGTGACCGACGGCTGGCCGGAAGGCCAGCGGCTCTACGGGTTCGACCGGCTCTATGGCACCCACGACGTCGGCTACGAGGGGCCGGCGTTCGGTTATGGCCCCGTGCCGGACCAGTACACGCTGGCACACCTGCGCCGGGCCGAGCTGCTCCCTGCGCCCCGACAGCCCGTGCTCGCGGAGCTCGACCTCGTCTCCAGCCACCACCCGTGGGCGCCGCTCCCCAGGATGGTGGCCTGGGACGCGGTCGGTGACGGGTCGGTCTATGACGGGATGCCCGAGCAGGGCGACACCGCCGAGGAGGTCCTCAGTGACCCCGACCGGGTGCGCGCGGCCTATGGTCGGTCGATCGAGTACACCCTCGACGCGCTGCTCAGCTTCCTCACCACCTATCCGGACCCCGACCTGGTCGTGGTCATGCTGGGTGACCACCAGCCGCACCACTACGTCAGCGGTGCCGACCCCGGCTATGACGTCCCGATCTCGGTGATCGCCCAGGACCCGCGGGTCCTGACCGCCATCGACGAGTGGGGCTGGTCGCCCGGCCTGCGCCCGCCATCCGACGCCCCGGTCGCGCC
Organism: Nocardioidaceae bacterium; assembly: GCA_020438665.1. The sequence continues at coordinate 6,240 of JAGQUE010000348.1, forward strand.
CATGGACACGTTCCGCGACCGGTTCCTGACGGCGTACTCGGCGCCGCGAGCAGGTCCGCCGTGAGGCACCCCGGGGATTGAACCGAACGCCTCCCACGTTCGTGTGTTAGGGCGTTCGTGTGTGAGGCGGACCGGAGGGAGGGAGGCGATGGTGGTCGACGACCAGGAGCAGCTGATGCGTGCGCTGCACGACGAGCACGCCGCCGCCCTGTGGACCTATTGCCTCCACCTGACCCAACGCGACACCGGCCGGGCCCAGGACGTGTGCCAGGAGACGCTGCTGCGCGCCTGGCAACACCCCGAGGTGTTCGAGCGTCCTGCGGCCGCCGCACGGGCGTGGCTGTTCACCGTCGCCCGCAACATCCTCATCGACGACTGGCGGTCCCGGAAGGTGCGACCCGAGACCCTGCTCGCGGAGCCGCCCGACAGCCGGCAGCAGCAGGACCACGTCGACCAGCTGCTCCAGAGCTGGGTGGTGGCCGAGGCGATGAGCCGGCTGTCGGAGGACCATCGACGAGTCCTGTACGAGTGCTATTTCCTCGGTCGGTCCGTCGCGGACGCCGCGCGCCGGCTCGGAGTGCCGGAGGGCACCGTGAAGTCCCGGGCCCACTATGCGCTGCGGTCGCTGCGGCTGGCCCTGGAGGAGCTGGGGGTGACCGGGTGAGCCGGACCGACCCCTTCGGTCACGACGACGCGGCCTATGTCATCGGTGCTCTCGGGCCCGACGAGCGGCGCGCGTTCGAGGGGCACCTCGAGCACTGCGAGGACTGCGCCCGCGCGGTGCGCGACCTCGCCGGTGTGCCCGGCCTGCTCACCCGGCTCGACGAGTCGGCCTATCTCGACCTGGGCGATGTGCCCGCCATCCCCGACACCATGCTGCCCGCCTTGCTCGCCCGGGTCCGCCGCGAGCGATGGCGCTCTCGGTGGGCCGCCATCGGCGGCCTCGCCGCCGCCGTCGCGCTGGCCGTGGCGCTCGGCGTCACCGCCCTGGCGGGAGGCGACGAACCCAAGGCCCCGGTCACTGCCCCGGCCCAGGCGATGACCCCCGTCCACCAGGACGAGCTGACCGCCACGGTGGCTCTCGAGCAGGTCGCCTGGGGGACCAAGATGCACCTCGCCTGCACCGAGATTCCCGAGAGCGTCGCCGACGACGACCACGGCAGCTATGCGCTGGTCGTGCGCACGACCGACGGGGTCAGCGAGCAGGTCGCCCTGTGGCGTGGTCTGCCGGGGCGCACCGCCCAGCTCGACGCGGCCACCGACGCCGACCGCGACCAGATCGCCGAGCTCCAGGTGGTCGTCGCCGACACCGGCACGCCGGTGCTCACGTTGCGCCCTTCCTGACCCGGCTTCGCGGCTACCCGCCCGCCGGGAGGCTTCAGGACAGTCCGCCGGGAGGCTTCAGGACAGGGGAACGGCGATGAGCATGCAGGTCAGCGCGAGCAGGGCCAGCACCATGGCGGCGTTGACGCGGCCACCGCGCTCGCCGCGGAAGAGGTCGTGGTCGAACAGGTAGGCGATGTCGATGATCGCCAGAAGCCCCATCATCCCGGCCGCGATGAGACCCACGTCATTGGCGTTGGGGCGCTCGAAGACGGTCATCACCGCGGTCGTGAGGAGCAACAGCGCCATGATGGCGTTGGGATAGACCAGCGCCTTCTCGTGGCCGACATAGCCGGCCGGCAGCCACTCCTGGTCGTGGGGGGCACGGAACCAGCGGACCCAATAGACAAGGCTGCCGACGGCGGTGGCGATCATCCACAGTGACAGCGCCCACAGCAGCAGCGACGATGTCATGAGCACTCCTCGTGCCGGTGGTTCACAGGGCGGGCGGCCGCCCGTGCACCTCGGTGTAGTGGGCGATCGCGGACTCAAGGTAACTCACCCCGCAGGTCAGCACGACCGAGGAGTAGGCCGCGCAGTCGCCGGTCTTGACATAGGCGTAGGCCGACTGGGCCATGTCCGCCATCAGCTCGACGTGGGAGCGGGTGCCGGTGGGAGTGACGTCAAGGACGCCGGTGACCTCGGCATAGGCCTCGGGCGCCCAGGTGGCGAACTCGGCGGCGACCTCGGCGGCCTCGATGACCAGGTCGCTCTTGATCACGGCGAGGACCTGCGCCACGGTAGGCACACCGCAGGTGAGTCCGAGGTCGATCCGGCGGGCCTGCGCGGGGATCCGGAGACCGGCGTCGGTGAGGACGATCCGGTCGCCGTGGCCGGCGCTGGCCAGGAGCGAGACGAGCTCGGGGTGGATGACGCCTGTCGGTCGCACGACGGCCTCCTGGGGGGTCAGTGAGAATCTGTTCTCGCATTGAACATCTGTCCACAACGGACGATACTGGCCGCGGTGGCTGACAACAACGAACGTCGCGAACAGGTGCTCCGCGCCGCGTGGCTCTATCACGAGCGCGGGCTCAACCAGCAGTCCGTGGCCGAGCGCATGGGGGTCTCACGGTCGACCGTGAGCCGCCTGCTGTCGGATGCCGAGAAGTCCGGCATCGTCCGGGTGATCGTCACCGAACCCCTGCCCGAGACATCGCGGTTGTCGGAGCGGCTGATCGAGCGGTTCGGCCTGGTCGGCGCGCAGGTCGAGATCACCCTCGACGGGGAGTCACCCCGGATCGCGGCCGCCGCGGCCATGGCCCGCCGCCTCGAGCGGATGGTGTCCGCGGGCTCGTGCACGATCGCCACCGGCTGGGGCCGGACCCTCGGCGCGGCCGCCCAGGCGACCCGCACGATGCGCACGTCGGGTGTCACCATCGTGGACGCGTTCGGCCATACGACGACCTATGCGATCGCCGACTCGGT
>JAGQUE010000348.1:9122-10722 GCA_020438665.1 Nocardioidaceae bacterium
GGTGGCGGAGAACTTCTATGACTCCGAGCCCGTGCAGACCACGCTCGAGGTGGCCAAGGCGGCCGACGCGGTGATGGTGGCGATCGGGGTCACCGGCGCCGAGTCGCTGCTGGCGGGCGCCGGCTATATCGACAAGAAGGCGATGACGCGGGTCATCAACGCCGGCGCCATCGGCGAGGTGTTCGGCCGCTACTACGACCTCGACGGCAACCCGGTGATGCCGGAGGCCACCCATCCGATCTCGCTGACACTCGACGACCTGCGCGCCTCCCGGCGGGTGATCGCGGCGGTCGGCGGCGCCGACAAGGCCGACGCCGTTCGCGGCGCCATCGCGGCCGGCATCATCGACGAGCTCGCCACCGACGACACCCTCGCGCGCGCGCTGCTCGCCTGACGGTCCGGGCGAGGCCCTGACCGACCAGGTCGGGAGCCCGAGATCCCGACCTGGTCGGGGTCCTCAGGAGATGGCCGCCTTGAAGGCGGCGGCCGTGGTGGTGAGGTCCTCGCCGCGGTGGAGGTCCCCTCCGATCAGCAGCGTCACGTCGGGGCCATAGAACTCCACGATCTCGGGGACGCGCGCGAGCGTCATCCCGCCACCGGGCGAGGGGAATGCCGGCGAGATCGCCCCCATCGGCGCGACCAGCCGATCGGCGATGGCGTGGCACTCGTCGGTGCTGAAGCTGAAGCGCCCGCCGTAGTTGGGATAGATCGACATGTCCGCCCCGGCCAGCCTCATCAGCGTGCCATAGATGACGTGGTGGGCGATGCCGCTCGTCGGCGAGGCCGAGAACGACCCGAGGAACGCCGGGTGTCCCATGATCGGCAGGTCGACGGTGGCCGCGAGGTGACGCAGGTGGTCGAGCCCGGTGAGTCCCGGCAGCACGAGGAGACCGCCGACGCCGGCCTCGAGGGCCACGTCGAGGCGCGCGTCGAGCTGGTCATAGGGGGCGTTGAGCGACGGGAGATAGACCGACCGGCCGCCGGTCTCCTCGTTGGCGCGGCGTACGGCGGCCGCGCAGGCCGCCACCCGGTCGCGATAGACCGCGAACTCCTGGTCGGCCAGGCTGTGGTCGTCCTTGATGAGGTCGAGGCCGCCGAGAGCCAGCCGGTGAGCCTGGTCGGCGAACCGTTCGGGGGAGAGCCCCATGGGCTTGAGGGCGGTCGCGAGCAGCGGTCGGGAGGGGGCGTCGAAGAGCTCACGCAGCCCGGCGATCCCGAAGCGTGGACCGGCGAAACGGGCGAGCAGCGAGCCGGGGAACGTCACGTCGACGAGGCGGATCCCGGGCAGGATCGAGCTGTTGCCCCACAGCACGTTGAGCAGCTGGGGCAGCTCGAACCCGGTCGTCTCGACGGCATAGCTGACAACGGCGCGGGCCAGGTCGGGACCGAGCTCGTCGAGCGACTCGATCCGGCCGACCACCTCGCGCTGGATGTCGTCGTCGGGCACGAGGTCGGCGGGGAACTCGATGGTCTGCTCGACTCGCAGGGCGTCCGCGCGCGAGCGTGCGGTGGCTGGGTCGCCGTGGAACTCATAGGTCGCGACGATCCGCTCGCCGGAGACCGTGAGCGTGGTGGGCTCGATCATGCAGCGCACCCCTTC
>JAGQUE010000349.1 GCA_020438665.1 Nocardioidaceae bacterium
ACCTCGATGTAGGGCTCGTAGCCGGCGACCATGAAGCACGTGTGGGTCAGCTTGTGGACCTGATCGGTCACGTTCTCCGCGACCAGCGGCGCGGAGTTACCGACGTTGGTGACCGCGATACCGGAGCCCATGTCGATGAAGGAGTTGCCGTCGGCGTCGACCAGGACGCCACCGCCACCGGCGACGATGAACGCGGGCAGTCCCGTCGCGACGCCGTCGGCGACGTACTGCTGCTTGGCGGCCAGGCGCGCCAGGGACTCGGGGCCGGGGATCTCGGTGACAAGGCGGCGCTCCTGGGGGAGCGAGGGGCCGCCGATGGGTGCGTCGGTCATGGCGGTCAGCCTAAGGGGCGGACTGCTGCGGTTTCCAGCGTGGTCCCCGCTTCGGACGACGGAATCAGCGATTCAGCTGCGGGCTGGCCAGATAGGAGCCCAGCCCGATATAGCCCGGGTCCACCCCCAGGGCCTGCGCGAGGGACAGCGACCAGTCATACATGAACCCGAGGGCGTTGGTCTGGAACACCAGGAGGAGCAACAACAAGAACCCCCAGCCGCGCACCGGAGCCAGGGCCGTGCGCACGGAGGCGGGGAGCCAGGGCTCCACCGCGCCATAGCCATCGAGGCCCGGCACCGGCAGGAGGTTGAGGATCACGATGACGACGAGCACGAAGCCGAGAAATGCCAGCGCCGACGAGAGCACCCAGTTGGCGTCGAGGACGCCGGTGCTCACGATGCCCAGGAGGACCACGCCGTTCAGCAGGTTCATCAGCGGCCCAGCCACCGACACGGCGCTGGCCCAGCCGCGGGACCGCAGCGCCGCGCGGTCGATCCAGACCGCCCCTCCCGGCAGCGGGAGGCCGCCGGCGAGCAGGAACAGGATCGGCAGTCCGAAGGACAGCAGTGGGTGGGCGTACTTGCGGAAGTCCAAGGTGAGATAGCCCTGGTCCGCCACGGACCGGTCGCCGCCCCGGAACGCGACATAGGCGTGGGCCCACTCGTGGAGCGTGACCGACAGCAGCGCGCCCACGATGACGATCGCCATCGCCAGGGCTCTGACGACCAGCGAGCTCCGGGCGCCCTCGACGACGAAGGTCGCCGCGACCAGGGCGAGGAAGACCCCGACGAGCGCATAGAACACCCAGCCGGGGCGGGTGAGCGGACCACGCGGCCTCGGTGAGAGAAGCGCTCGCCGGTTGGCTGCGACGGTGAGGTCGGCCGTCGGGTCGATCCCCGCATCGCACGCCGGGCAGTGGCTGCCCACGGGAGCAGGCTTGAGGCAGGCGCCGCACGCTGGGCGCCCGCAGCGCGTGCACGCCAACAGCGTCTCGGTCCCGGGGTGGAAGGCGCAGTCCATGGGCTCGCAGCCTAGAGCGGGCGCCCCGGGCCGCCCTCGTCGGGGAGGGTCAGTCGGCGACGACCAGGAGCGGCGTGGGCTCGACCGTCACCGACACCCGCTGGCCGGGGGAGAGGCGTACGGCGAGCGAGCTGGCCACTTGCGCCATCACGTCCTGGCCGCCGTCGACCCGGCAATAGACGCGCGAGATCGGGCCGAGGAAGTTGACCGACACCACGGCGGCGTTGGCAGCGCCGTCGAGCGAGACGACGACGGACTCCGGCCGCACCATCGCACGGCCGGTGCCGGAACCGATCGAACCCTCGATGGTGGGAACAGTGGCGCCGAGCACGGACGCGCTGCCGCCCGAGACCTGGGCGGGCAGCCTGTTGTTGAGCCCGACGAACTCGGCCACGAACCGGGTGGCCGGGTTGGCATAGAGCTCGGCCGGCGCCGCGATCTGCTCCAGGCGCCCCTGGCTCATCACGCCGACCCGGTCTGCGACGGCCAGCGCCTCCTCCTGGTCGTGGGTCACGAACAGGGTCGTGATGCCGACCTCGAGCTGGACCCGGCGGATCTCGTCGCGCAGCTGCACGCGCACCTTGGCATCGAGGGCGGACAGCGGTTCGTCGAGCAGCAGCACCCGAGGCTCGATCGCCAGCGCCCGGGCCAGGGCGACACGCTGCTGCTGGCCGCCGGACAGCTGGTGGGCGTAGCGGTTGGCGTGCTCGGACAGCCCGACCAGCTCCAGAACCTCGGATCCTCGGCGATTGCGCGTGCCCTTGTCCTGGCCGCGCATCTTGAGCCCGAACGCGACGTTCTCGAGGACCGTCATGTGCGGGAAGAGGCTGTAGGCCTGGAAGACCATCCCCATGTCGCGCTTGTTGGCCGGCACCCGGGTGAGGTCCTGGCCGGCGACCGAGACCGAGCCGGACGTCGCCTGGTCGAGCCCGGCCAGGATGCGCAGCGCCGTGGTCTTGCCGCAGCCGGACGGACCGAGCAGCGCGACCAGCTCGCCGGGTGCGATGTGCAGCGTGAGCCCATCGAGGGCCCGGACGGGTCCGTAGACGCGGGTCAGGTCCGTCAGCTCGACGGCGACACCGTTCTGGGTGCGGGGGGCGTCGGTGGCGCTCACGCGACACTTCCTTCCTTGGTACGGCGGTCGCGGCTCACGTAGGAGAGAACCAGAAGCAGCAGCGCCACCAGGACGATGGACGCGAAGGCAGCGGCAACGGCGGCACGCGCCTCGACCTTGTAGATCGCCGCGATCTGCACCGGCATGGTGAGGTAGTTCAGCAGCGAGGAGAAGGTGTACTCGCCGAGCACGAGCGCCACGGTGATCGTCGCGGCCGACAGGACGCCGCTGACCACGTTCGGGAGCACGATCCTGACGAAGACCGTGGGCCAGCCGGAGCCGAGCGAGCGAGCCGCCTCCGACAGCGTCTTGACGTCGATCGACGACAGCGCGGCGTCGATGGAGCGGTAGGAGAACGGCAGCACGAGAACGACGTAGGGGAACGTGAGCGCGAGCGGGGTGTCGCCCGCGAACAGCGTCACCCAGGCCATCACGTTCTTGATGCCGACCACGATCACCAGCGCGGGGATGGCCAGCGGCAGGAGGCACAGGAACTCGATGAGCCGGGTCGCGCCGGGGACCCGCAGCCTCACCCAGATCATGGTCGGCAGGAGCAGGACGATCATCACGACCGCAGTCAGCACGGCGAGCTCGAGCGACGTCACGATCGACTGGCGCAGGGCCTCGTCGGCCACCAGGGCCTGCCAGTCGGCCCAGGTGCGCTCACCGGTGGCCGGGACCTTGGTGCTGAAGTTGAGCATCGCCACGAGCGGGTAGGCGAAGAACGCGGCGAACAGCACCAGCATGATCGCTCGGAAGATCCGGAAGCCTGCGGAGCGGTTCACTGCAGCCACCTCGCCGCCCGCTTCAGGTACCAGTTGTAGACCACCATCACCAGGCTGACGATGACCACCATCTCCAGGGCCAGGGCATAGGCGAGGTTCTGCTGCCCGAGGACGACCTCGCTGGTGAGGGCCGCACGGATCATCAGGGGCAGGATGACCTGGCCCTGGCTCACCAGCACGGCGGCGGTGGCGTACGCCGCGAACGCGTTGGCGAACAGCAGCAGCGTCGACGCGAGGAACGGCGGGGTGAGGACCGGGATTCCGACCTCGCGCCAGAAGCGCCAGGTGCTGGCCCCGAGGCTGGTGGCGGCCTCGCGCCACTGGGGTCGTAGCCCCTCGAGCGCGGGCACGAACACGATCACCATGAGCGGGATCTGGAAGTAGGTGTAGACGAGGATGAGCCCCGGCATGCCGTAGAGCCAGCCCGATCCGTTGAAGACGTCGTGGCCGACGATGTCGAACAGCAGGTTCGTGAGCAGGCCGGTGGGCCCGACCGTGACCATCCAGGCGAACGCGAGGGTCACGCCGCCGAACTGGGCGAGCACACCGCTGATCGAGATCGTCGCCCTGCGCAGCAGCCCGTCAGGGTTGCCGGAGAGCGCCAGATAGGCGAGCAGGGCACCGAGGAAGGCGCCGATGAGCGCGGTGCTCGCGGACAGCAGGATGCTCTTCCAGGTCGCCCGCAGCACCGTGGCCGTGAACAGCGTCTGCACGTTGCTGAGGGAGAAGTGGCCGTTCTCGACGAAACCGTTGACGATCACCGTGAGCGTCGGCACCACGAGGAAGATGCCGACGTAGGCCAGGAAGGGCAGCAGAGCCAGGGACGGGCCGACGCGGAAGCGCCGACCCGTCCCCGACGTGGTGGTCAGAGCCACGACGTCAGCCGACGGCCTTGGCCCAGTTGTCCGCCAGGTAGGCAGCAGCCTTGGTGGTCTGGTCGACCGACGGAATCACCGGCGTGCCGGAGACCTCGGGCAGGGCACTCCACAGCGCCTCGTCGATGGTCCCGGCCTGCGCCATCGCGTCGCCGCGGACCGGACGGGCACCGCCCTTGAGCCAGAGGTTCTGGCCCTCGTCGCTGTAGAGGAACTCCTCCCACAGGCGAGCGGCGGCCGGGTGCGGCGCGTCGACGTTGATGGCCTGGTAGTAGTAGCCCGCGACGACCGCCTCGGGCGGCACGACGGTCTTCCAGGTCGGGACGTTCTTCGCGGCGGCGGCGCCCAGGTAGTCCCAGTCGATGACGACCGGGGTGGTGCCCGCCTCGATCGTCGACGAGTCCGGGTCGACCGGCAGGAAGTTGCCGGCCTGCTTGAGCTTCTTGAAGAAGTCGACGCCCGGGGCGATGTCGTCGGCCGAGCCGCCGTTGGCGATCGAGGCCATCATCACGCCGCTGAACGCCGCTCCGGACTGGGTCGGGTCACCGTTCAGAGCGACCTTGCCCTTGAAGTCAGGACCGAGCAGGTCTGCGACCGAGGTCACGTCCGGGACCTTCGCGGAGTCGTAGCCGATGGACATGTAGCCGCCGTAGTCGTTGACCCAGGCGCCGTTCGCGTCCTTGAAGGCGTCCGGGATGTCCGCCCACGTCGCCACCTGGTAGGGCGCGTAGAGGGCGGTGTTGGCCAGCGCCACGGACTGACCGAGGTCGAACACGTCGGGAGCCCGGTTGGTGCCCTTGAGCTGGTTGGCGGCGTTGATCTCGTCCTGGGAGGCCGCGGTCGGCTGGGCCGAGTTGACCTTGATGCCGTACTTGTCGGAGAACGCGGTGATGATCTCGCCGTAGTTCGCCCAGTCCGGGGGCAGGGCGATGACGTTGAGCTCGCCTTCGGCCTGGGCGGCCTTGACCAGGTCGTCCATCGTGCCGAAGTCGGCGACCGAGGTGGCCTTGGCCGCGTCGACGCCGGAACTGGTGGTGTTGTCGGTCTTGTCCTTCTCGGGCGGGGCGCAGGCGGCAAGAGCCATGGCCGTGGTCGCTGCTGCGACGCCGAGGGTCAACCAACGAGAGCGCTTCATGTTGGACCTTTCAAAGGGATGGGACTACATCGTCCGCGTCGGCGACGGATTCCGTCACCTATCGGCAACGTAGCGGAATGAACGCGTCATGGATAAGTGGGGGAGGCAACGGTTTGGTTACTGCCGGGTGTGCAGCGGGTGACCGTCGGGCCTCCTCGGGGCGACGACAGCACGGTCCGCTGACCGACGCGCCGGGGCCGCTCGGCGCACCGGCCCGGTCGGGCCGGTGGACGGTCGGGGCGTCGCGCGGCAGGGTGTGCGCCATGGGTGACTACCGCGCGACGTACGACCGCTCGATCCGCGACCCCGAGGGCTTCTGGGGCGATGCCGCCGGCCTGGTGGACTGGATCAAGAAGCCCCAGCGGGTGCTCGACGACAGCCGGCCGCCCTTCTATCGCTGGTTCCCCGACGCCACCCTCAACACCTGCTACAACGCGCTCGACCG
>JAGQUE010000350.1 GCA_020438665.1 Nocardioidaceae bacterium
GCGAAGAACTTGATGCCGTTGTCGGGCATCGGGTTGTGGGACGCCGAGAGGACGACGCCCAGGTCGGCGCCGAGGGTGTCGGTCAGATAGGCGACGCCGGGCGTCGGCAGCACCCCGAGGAGGAGGACGTCGACGCCGGCGGACGCCAACCCCGCGACGACCGCCGCCTCCAGGAACTGCCCGGAGATGCGGGTGTCACGGCCGACCACCGCCAGCGGTCGGTGACCCGCGAACTCACCACGGTCGCCGAGCACATGGGCGGCGGCAACGGAAAGGTCCAGGGCCAGCTCAGCGGTGAGATCACCGTTGGCCAGGCCCCGGACCCCGTCCGTTCCGAAAAGTCGGGACATCGCTCGCAGCGTCAGCGCTTGCTGTACTGAGGAGCCTTCCGGGCCTTCTTGAGCCCCGCCTTCTTGCGCTCGATGACGCGCGCGTCACGAGTCAGCAGCCCGGCCTTCTTGAGCGAGGGTCGGTTGGCCTCGGCGTCGACGGCGTTGAGCGCCCGGGCCACGCCGAGGCGCAGTGCGCCCGCCTGGCCGGTGATGCCGCCGCCGTGGATCCGGGCGATGACGTCGAAGCGGCCCTCGAGCCCGGTCGTCACGAAGGGCTCGTTGACGACCTGCTGGTGCAGCTTGTTGGGGAAGTAGTTGTCGAGCGCGCGCCCGTTGACGCGCCACTGGCCGGTGCCCGGAACGATCCGGACGCGGGCCACCGCCTGCTTGCGGCGGCCGGTGGCCGCGGCGGGGGCGATGGTGGCGGGCTTGAGGGGAGCGTCAGCAGACGGCGAGCTCTCGGAGGTGTAGGCGACCCCCTGCTCGTCGACCTCGTAGGTCTCGGTCTCGGTCTCGGCGATGTTCTCGGTCACGTGGAAGTCCTTCGTCGATGCGCTTACTGGGAGACCTGGGAGATCTCGAACGGCTTGGCCTGCTGGGCGGCGTGGGGGTGCTCGGGTCCGGCGTAGACCTTGAGCTTCTTGAGCATCTGACGACCGAGCTTGTTCTTGGGGAGCATGCCCCAGACGGCCTTCTCGATCGCCTTGCGGGCGTCCTTGTCGAGCAGCTCGCCGAACGGCGTCGCCGTCAGACCGCCCGGGTAGCCGGAGTGGCGGTAGGCCAGCTTGGTGACCTTCTTGTTGCCCGACAGGGAGACCTTGTCCGCGTTGACGACGATGACGAAGTCGCCGGTGTCGACGTGGGGAGCGAAGATCGCCTTGTGCTTGCCGCGGAGCAGGTTGGCGACCTGGACCGCCAGCCGTCCCAGACGGACGTCGGTGGCGTCGATGACGTACCACTCACGCTGGACGTCGCCAGCCTTGGGGCTGTACGTGCGCACGATGGAGCCTCATTCGTTCGTAGTGCCCGGTCAGGCGGATGCACTGCCCGGGTGATGGTGCTGCGGCTTCTGACGAACACTGCCCGGCTTCATCTCATCCGGGTCTGCACCGTTCCGGTCCCGTGCACACGAGGGGTACGGCGCGGCAGGAGTCGCGACCAACCAGGGTACGCGGGCTGCCGGTGGGGGTCAAAAGCGCGACGTGGCCACGGCCGCCCGGCGCCTGCTCCAGACCACCGGCCGACCCCGTCTCACGGGATTCGGGTCGGTCCGACTAGGTTGGGGGAACGTTTTCCGACGAGGAAGGAGCCGGCGTGACCGACGTACAGGCCTCCACTGCTCCGTCGCTGACCGTGCGAGACAACCGCACCGGCCAGGAGTACGAGCTGCCCATCACCGACGGCACCATCAAGGCCGCCGACCTCGGCGCGATCAAGGCCGACGACGGCGAACCCGGTCTGGCGGTCTATGACCCCGGCTTCGTCAACACCGCCTCCTGTCGCTCCTCGGTGACCTACATCGACGGCGACAAGGGCATCCTCGAATACCGCGGCTATCCCATCGAGCAACTCGCCGAGAAGTCCACCTTCCTCGAGGTCGCCTATCTGCTCATCTATGGGCAGCTCCCGGACCAGGCCCAGTTCGACGAGTGGGTGCACCACATCACCTACCACACCTTCGTCCACGAGAACGTCCGCGGCTTCATGCAGGGGTTCCGCTACGACGCCCACCCGATGGGCATGCTGATGGCCTCGGTGGGCGCGCTCTCGACGTTCTATCCCGAGAGCCGCGACATCTCCGACATGCACAACCGCGAGATCCAGATCATCCGGATGATCGCGAAGATGCCGACCCTCGGGGCGTGGGCGTTCCGCCACGCGCAGGGCAAGCCCTACATCTACCCCGACAACGACCTGTCCTACACGGCCAACTTCCTGTCGATGCTGTTCAAGATGAGCGAGCAGAAGTACGACGCCGACGAGCGGCTGGTCAAGGCCCTCGACGTGCTGTTCATCCTGCACGCCGACCACGAGCAGAACTGCTCGAGATCGACGGTGCGGTTGGTGGGATCCTCGCAGGCGAACCTCTTCACCTCCATCTCCGGAGGGATAAACGCGTTGTGGGGTCTGCTG
>JAGQUE010000351.1:0-3369 GCA_020438665.1 Nocardioidaceae bacterium
GGTCGGTGTGCAGCGCGATGTTGACCGGGTAGTTCTTGGCGACTTCCTCGGCGTAGGCCGCGAGCGCCTTGGCGCCGGTCACCATGTCCTTGATCGTCGAGCCGGAGGCGTACTCGCCACCACCGGTGGAGACCTGGATGATGCCGTCGGAGCCCGCGTCCGCGAAGCCCTTGAGGGCGGCGTTCAGGGTCTGGGAGGACGACACATTGATGGCCGGGAACGCGAAGCCGTTCTGCTTGGCCGTGTCGAGCATCTGGGCATAGACCTCAGGGGTGGCGATGGGCATCTCGGATGACTCCTAGCGGGTAGCTCATGGCTGGGTTCCCGTTGGGTGTGGAGACCCCAGCACCGACTCCTCCACCCTAGTGCCCGTCGACCGGGTGACCAGCACGTGGGACGGAGCCGTGAGCGACGCGTCACACCGGCCCGATTTTGCCGTTCGGGCGATTGTCCGGACCAAGCCGCGGCTCTAGGGTCCGGACCAGGCGACCCATCCCGGCCGCCGGTTCTCCAGACTCACGGGGGTTTCTCGGTGCGACGTCTCCTGGTCGGCCTGGTGGCCGCGCTCTCCTTTGTGCTCATCCCGATCGCCGGCCCTTCTCAGGCCGAGCCCGTCACCAGGGCCCACCAGGCCGACAAGGCCGGTGACCCGAACTACCACAAGCCCGTGGTCGGTGAGTGCCGCGACATGACCATCGCGGACATCTACCCCCACTCCAACACGACCCCGACGCTGGACTGCACCGAGGCGCACACCTCCAAGGTCATCGCCGTGGCCCAGCTGCCCGCGGGCCGCACCTGGGCGAACACCTCGACCGAGGCGCAGTGGCGGATCATCTACCGCAAGTGCTATCCGGCGTTCAACAGCATCCTCGGACGCTCCCACGCGGTCCGGGACATGACCGCGTTCAGCTCCGCCTGGTTCATCCCGAACAAGGCGGAGCGGAACAAGGGTGCCCGGTGGCTGCGGTGTGACCTCGTCCTGTACGCCGGCACCAAGCTCGCCGACATCCCCTACGACGCCGCACCGATGCTGCCTGCGCCCCCGCTGCCCGACTCGGTGGCTCGCTGCCTGACGGGCAAGTTCTATAACACCGTCTGCGCCGCGGGGCACACGTTCCGCGCGTCCGGGACCTTCCAGATCGCCTCACGCAAATACCCCAGTGAGCGGAAGTTCAAGAACGCCGGTCAGCAGCGCTGCCCGGCACTCGTCACGACGAGGTCGTTCCGGTGGACGTGGCCAAACGAGTCCAAGTGGGCGACTGGTGACCACGTCGTCGTCTGCTACAGCAAGACGCGGAACTGACCCTGGGCAGCGTTCGGCTCACCCACGCCAGGCGGCGTCGCCCGACAGGTCGGCGTACGCCCGGACCCAGGTGTGCATCGCAATGGCCGCGGCGGCCGACGCGTTGATCGAGCGCGTCGAGCCGAACTGGGCGATCGAGAAGGTGCCGTCGCACACCTCGCGCGCCCCCTCGGAGAGCCCCGGCCCCTCCTGACCGAACAGGAAGCAGACCCGCCGCGGCATCGTCATCGTCTCCAGGTGGTCGGAGCCGGGCAGGTTGTCGATGCCGAGCAGTCGGACGGGGCCGCCGTCGCGGTCGCGGAGGTAGGCCGCGAGGTCGGCGGCGGTCTCGTGGTGGCGCAGGTGCTGGTAGCGGTCGGTGACCATCGCGCCGCGGCGGTTCCAGCGGCGGTTGCCGACGATGTGGACCTCTGCGGCGAGGAACGCGTTGGCCGTGCGCACGATCGTCCCGATGTTGAAGTCGTGCTGCCAGTTCTCGATGGCCACGTGGAAGTCGTGTCGGCGCGCGTCGAGGTCGGCCCGGATCGCCTCGAGGGTCCAGTAGCGGTAGCGGTCCACGACGTTGCGCCGGTCGCCGTGCTCCAACAGGTCGGCGTCGAACTGCTCGCCCCTCGGCCACTCCCCCACCCAGGGTCCGACGCCCACCTCGGCCGGGCCGTGCGGCATCGGGTCATAGGGGGCGCGCTCGTCGTCGGTCGTGTTCATCACCTCGCAGGCTAACGTCGCCGCGCGGGGCAGTCGCCCACGCCGTACGACGGCAAGGCTGGCTTCAGGTTCTGCCGATAGGGTCACGCCCGTGACGGCCCTCCTGACGCCCCTGCTGCTCGGCATCCACTGGATGGACCCGCAGTGGTGGCTCGATCACTTCGGCACGCAGTTCTTCTGGATCAGCCTGCTGATCGTGTTCGTCGAGTGCGGGCTGCTGTTCCCGATCCTGCCGGGCGACTCGCTGCTGTTCGCGGTGGGACTCTTCATCGCCGGCGACGACATCGCCGTCTCGCTGCCCGTCGCGATCGTGGCGTTGTCGGCGGCGGCGTTCGCGGGCAACGTGGTGGGCTATGAGATCGGTCGGGCCATCGGCCCGGCCGTCTATGACCGCGACGGCCGCTTCCTCAAACGGGAGTACCTCGACAAGACACACGACTTCTTCGAGCGCCACGGCGCCCGGGCCCTGGTCCTCGGCCGGTTCGTCCCGATCGTGCGGACGTTCATCACCGTGGTCGCCGGCGTGACCAAGATGGACCGCCGACACTTCTTCCTGTGGAGCTTCGTCGGTGCGGTCGCCTGGGTCGTGATCATCACGCTGCTCGGCTATTTCCTGGGCGGCGTCGACATCATCAAGAACAACCTCGAGGCCGCCCTCGTCCTGATCGTCGCCGTCTCGGTGATCCCCATGGCCTGGGAGTGGTGGCGCCACCGCCGCCAGGCCGCCGCCTGATCTTCCACCGAAGTGCGCTGTTGGGCTCGGGACTCAGCCGCGGGCAGCGTCCAGCTCGACCTTGGTCAGCACCGGGCGTACGACGAGCCCGACGTCCTCGAGGGGGTTCTGGCCCTCGGGTGACCGGTCGATCGCGCAGATGACGGTTTCGACGATGGCACCCGCCTCGCGCAGCGCCCGTGTCGCGTCGCGTACGGCGCCGCCGGTGGTGATGACGTCCTCCACCAGGGTGACCCGGCGCCCGGCCACCTCCGGCCCTTCAGCCAGCTTGCAGGTGCCGTACTCCTTGGCCTTCTTGCGCACGAACAACGCCGGGAGTCCGGTGCGGACACTGAGCACCGTGGCGATCGGCACCCCGCCGAGCTCGAGCCCCCCGAGCAGCTCGGTGCCGTCGGGCACGAGCGCGACCATCTGGTCGGCCACCCGCGCCAGCAGGGCAGGGTCGGACTCGAACAGGTACTTGTCGAAGTACTCCGAGGCCACCTGACCGGACCGGAGCGTGAACTCCCCGGTCAGCCGGCAGCAGGAGTCGATGTCGCGGGCGAGGTCCGGGTCGGCCATGGCGGCACCTTACCGGGGGCCATTCCGGGCACCTCGGGGGACAACGCCGGGCACCTCGCGAGAC